>NZ_JBHXKA010000127.1:0-23454 GCF_042722885.1 Streptomyces sp. NPDC058401 | reverse complement strand
GTTCGCGTACTGGGCGTACGTGGTCGCCTCGGCAGTGCGGCCAGGCGCGGCACCAGACGCCGCGGGCCCGGCAAGATCCGAAAGAGACGGCCTAGGCGGGAAACGCGTACCAGCGGCGGTGGACGTACGGCTCGACGCACAGGACCGCGGCGCCCGCCACGGCTCCCACCAGGAGCGAGGTCCAGCCGCCCCCGGCGGCGAGCGCACCGGCGCAGGCGACGGCCACGACCAGCGGCCGGACCAGGCAGAGCGGGCCGAGTCCGAGGACCATGGCGAGGGTGCTCGCCCGGTACGGCAGGGCCGCGTAGGAGGCGAGCGAGAGCCCGACGGCGAGGGCGTAGACGCCGAGCGGGGCGAGGAAGCCGGTCCCGCCGTCGGCGAGGGTCCCGTACGCCCGGTCGGGGTCCCCGGCGAACAGCAGGACGGCGCCGGCCGTGAGGGCGGGGGCGAGCAGCAGGACGGTGCCGACCGACAGCCCGCGCAGGGCCGCACGGACGACGGCACGCTGCTTGCGGATCCGGGCGTCGTGGCCGGCGTAGGCACGGAAGCCGCTGAACCCCGCGTCGACGAGGCCGAGGGCGGCGAGCGGCAGGACCGGGTTCACTGCGCGGTACCGGCTCCGGCGGCTTCGTGCCCCGACGGCCGGCCGCGGGTCAGGTGCTCCGCGCCGACGAGGCGGCGGGAGTCCCTGCCGAGGGCCTGGCGCAGCGGGTCCTCCAGGTAGGGGCGGACCCCGATGATCGGGCGCAGGGTCGTGCAGAAGGGGTTGGACAGGGCCCGGGGTTCGTAGATCAGCGGCCGGATGCCCGGTACGGTCGCGGCGCGCAGCAGGGTTTCGTCCGAGTGGGCGCGCCGGGCGGAGACGACCCCGTCGTGGCGGCCGAGCGGATGGCGCATGCGGGTGCGGTGGAACATCCAGGCGCCCAGGGGTGCGAGGCGGGTGGCGGCGATGTCGAAGTGGCAGAAGGCGAGGGCCGGGGAGTCGGCCTGGGCCTCGAAGAACTCCGCGAGCGCGGGGCCGCGGAAGTGGTGCAGCACTCCGGTGGAGACGTAGACGGTGGCGACCTCCGGCAGGTCGAAGGCGTTGCCGTGGACGAAGCGGCAGTCGAGCCCCTCGGCGCGGGCCAGCCGGTCGGCCTCGGCGACGAGCGCGGCGTCGAGGTCGACGCCGATCAGCTCGACGTTCGGGCCCAGGGCGCCGGTGGAAGCCAGCCAGCGGACGAGGTAGCCGAGCCCGGAGCCGACGTCGACCAGGCGGAACCGGCCGCGGCGGCCCGCGATGTCCCGGATGGCCTCGAACAGCGGGTCCAGTATGTGCACCAGCCGTTCCCCGACGCGCAGCTCCTCGCTGAGCCGTTGCAGCTCGGTGTGGATGCCGATCATCAGCCGGTCCACGGCGAGCGGGTCGAGCACGTCGTCGGGGCCGGCCGGCAGGCCGGCGACGATCCGGGCCGCGTGCGGATCCCCGGCCTCGTCGAGCCGGCGGACCACATCACCGCGGTGCACCGGCAGTCGCGCCCCGCTGAGCGGATCGGTGACGGTGATCAGGTCGGATATCTCAAGGTGGGGCACGCCCGCAACTTTATCCCCCGCGGGCCGGTCAGCCGCAGGTCAGCCCCATTGTTCGAGGCCGAGCTTGACCACCAGGGCTCCGACGACCGTCAGGAGGACCCCGCGGACGAAGCCGCTGCCCTTCTTCAGTGCCATCCGGGCACCGATCATGGCGCCGGCCAGGTTGAACACGGCCATCAGTGCCGCCAGTTGCCAGAGCACCATGCCCTGGTAGGCGAACATGGCGAGCGCTCCGGCGTTGGTGCACACGTTGACGATCTTCGCGGTGGCGGAGGCCGTGACCAGGTCGAGGTGGAGGAGGGCCGTCAGCGCCAGGACCAGGAAGGTGCCGGTGCCGGGGCCGATGAGCCCGTCGTAGAAGCCGATGCCGAGCCCGGCCAGGGCGATGGTGAGCAGGACGCGTCGGCGGCTGACGGGGGCGGCTCCGGGAGCGACGCCGAAGCCGGGGCGGAAGAGGACGAAGCCCGCGACGACCACCAGGACCACCATGATCAACGGGCGCAGCGCGTCCTTGCTGATGCCCCCGGCCAGGGCGGCTCCGCCCATCGAGCCGGCGAGCGCCGCCAGCCCGATGCGGACGGCGAGCTTCACGTCCACCGGGGTCTTGCGCAGGTACGACACGGCCGCGCCCGAGGTTCCGACGATGGCCACGGCCTTGTTGGTGCCGAGGACGGTGGCGGGGTGGGCGTTCGGCAGGCCGAGGAGCAGGGCCGGCAGGAGCAGCAGGCCGCCGCCGCCCACGACGGCGTCGATCCAGCCGGCCGCGGCGGCGGCCACGCACAGCACGATGATCATGGTTGTCGATATGTCAGGCACGGCCCGACCTTATGGAGAGGTTGGGTGCAGCGGCCATCAATCCCCGGAAACTTGCGCAAAGGTTGAGCTTCGCCCGGCCGGAGCCCGGTCCGGAGCCGCCGGAGCCGCCGGATCCACCGCCACCGTCAGCACACTCGCGGTCAGCACACTGGCCAGCCCCAGCCCAGCCGCAACCCGCCTGCCCGACGGCACGGACCCGAGCACGGCGAGCACCACCCGCACCGGCGAGGTACGAGGCCTACGATGCCGGGCCACGACCACGGGCACACCCGGCGGCCCCACCGGCCGCTCCGGCACACAAGCCCCGGGGCCGGGGCCGGGGCCGGGCGCAGCAAAATCCAGCCCGTCCGGCGTTTGAGGACCGGGGTCCGGGGCGGAGCCCCGGCTGGGGGTCCCCCCGGACGAAGTCTGGGGGATGGGCGAAGGGCGGGTAGGGGACGAGCCCCGCGCAGCGGCAAGGGACACGGGCAGGGCAACGTGCAACGGGTGACGCACGGGGCGGCGACCTCTCGGGGCCTCGGGGCGGAAACGGAAGCGGCACGGAAGCGGACAGGCACGGAAGCGGCAGCGGCAGCGGCCAACCAGGGCCGGGCTCAAAGCCCAAAGCACTCGGCGTGGATCCGCCCAGCCGGCACCCCCGCCCGCAGCAGCGCGGACTGGGTGGCGTCCGCCATCCCGGGCGGCCCGCACAGGTACACGTCGTGCTCGGTCAGCTCCGGGACCAGCGCGGCCAGCGCCTGCGGAGCCAGCGGGTCGAAGGCGGCGCCCGACGGCCCGAGCAGGTAGTGCAGCCCGGCCTGCCGTTCGGCGGCGATGGCCTCCAGTTCGGAGCGCAGGACGAGGTGCTCCTCGGCGCCCGCCCGGTAGAGCAGGGTGATGTCTCCCGGCCCGCCGGGCAGGGTCTCGAACAGCGCCCGCATCGGGGTGATCCCGACGCCTCCGGCGATCAGCAGCACCTTGGTCCGCGTCCGCCGTGCCGCGGTGAGCGCCCCGAAGGGCCCGGTGGCCAGCACCCGGGTGCCGGGACGCAGCCGCCGGATCCGCCGGGAGTGGCCGCCCAGCGCCTTCACGGTGATGCGCAGGGTGTCCCCGCGGACCGGCGCCGACAGCGAGAACGGCAGCGCGGTGTGCCACAGCCTGCGCTGGAGGAACCGCCAGCGCAGGAACTGCCCCGGTTCCGCTCGCAGTTCCGCGAGGTGTTCCCCGTAGACGAGGACGGAGACCACCCCGGGCCCTTCCACCCGGACCTCGGCGACGCGCAGCGCGTGCCGCAGGGCCTGGCGTACGGGGACCACGGCGCGGTACCAGACCAGCAGGACGGCGACCACGGCGTGGGCGAGGGCCCAGAACCAGGTGACGAGGGCCAGGTCGGGCCCGGCGAGCTGGTGGCCGAAGGCGAGGGCGGCGGCGAGGTACACCAGGAGGTGGATCCCGCGCCAGGTTTCGTGGCTGACCCGGCGGCGTACGGAGCGGGCGGAGGTGATGCCGACGGCGGCCAGGAGGACGGTCCCGGCCGCCGCGGCGGCCAGTGCCGGGTAGCCGAGCAGCTCCCGGACCGCCGACAGCACGTCGACCCCCTCGTGCACGGCGTAGCCGCAGAGCGCGAAGGCCGCGTGCCCGAAGCAGAGCAGCAGGACGTGGCGGCCGCCCAGCGCGTGCCAGCGGGCGAGCCGGGCCGCGCCCACCCCGTGTTCGACGGCGGGGACCCGGGCCATGAGGAACAGCAGGACGAGCACCCCGTACCCGGCGAGCAGGCCGGACAGGTGCGCGGCGGTCGCGAACAGCGCGTCCAGCCGGGCCGAGGGCCGCACCTGGGCGGCCCACAGCAGGGCGACGGTCCCCGCCCCGCCGAGCATCCCGCCCTTGACCCGGACCGCCATGTCTCGCTCTCGCATACGGCCACGCTACGGGCGGTCCTGCCTGCTCCCCGGCCCTCCCGGTGATCCTTAAGGCGGCCTTGAGGAAGGCCTCACGGACGCTTAACCCGCGCGCTGAGGTCGAGGTTCCGTCAGGGAAACAACGGCGATGCCGTGGGGAAACAGCGGCCGCGCACTCTCGTGTCATGACCTCGGAACAGCAACGCGTGGTGGTGATCGGCGGCGGCCTCGCGGGCCTGCGGCTCGCCGCCCGGCTGGGCGGGGACGTGCGCGTCCTCGGCGAGGAGGAGCACGTCCCGTACAACCGGGTCCTCCTCGCGGAGGTTCTGGCCGGCCGGTACGCGCCGGAGGTGACGGCCCTCCCGGCCCCCGGCCCGGCGCTGCGCCGCGGCGTGCGGGCGGTACGGATCGACCGGGCGGAGCGGATGGTGCACTGCGACGACGGCACGGTCGAGCGGTACGGCACCCTCGTCCTGGCCACGGGGTCGAACCCGGTCCTCCCTCCCCTGCGCGGCCTGTTCGAACCCGAGGGCCGGGAACTCCCCGCCGGGGTCCACGCGTTCCGCACCATGGACGACTGCCTGGCCCTGTCGGCGGCCGTACGTCCCGGCGTGCGCGCGGTGGTGATCGGCGGCGGCCTCCTCGGCGTCTCGGCGGCCCGCGCCCTGGCGGAGCGGGGCGCGCAGGTGGTCCTCGCCCAGCAGGGCGAACGCCTGATGGAACGCCAACTGGACGCGGAAGCCTCGGAGCTCCTGCACGCACACCTGACCACCCTCGGCGTGGAGATCCACACGGAATGCCGAGTCCGCGGCCTCTCCACGACACCTGCGGCTCCGCTCCCGGGGCTCCGCCCCGGACCCCGCGCCTCAAACGCCGGCGGGGCTGAAATTGCCCTGCGGGCAACCCACCCGCAACTCTCCGGCGGCGCCGGCCAAAATCCAGCCCCTCCCGGGGGTCCCCCCGGACGGAGTCTGGGGGAGTTTGAGGAGCGGGTCCGGGCAGCGCCCGGAACGCCCCGCAGGGCCGCCGCTCCCGAAGCCACCCCGGGCCGGAGCCCAAGGAGCACCCCCGCCCCAACCCCCCGCCGGGTCACCGGCGTGGAACTCGCCGACGGCTACCGTCTGGAGGCGGACCTCGTCGTCCTCGCCTGCGGCGTGAGGCCCCGCACGGGCCTCGCCCTGGCCGCCGGCCTGGACGTCCGCAAGGGCATCCTCGTCGACGACGAGCTCCGCACCAGCGACCCCCGCATCCACGCCGTCGGCGACTGCGCCGAGCACGCGGGCCGGGTGTACGGCCTGGCCGGGCCCGCCCTCGAACAGGCCGACGCCCTCGCCGGAGTGCTCCTCGGCACCGGCCGGGGGCTCACCGCGGACCCCGCATACAGCGGCACCCGCGCCCTGACCCGCCTCACCCTCACCGCCGGCGGCGACCGGCCCCTCGATCTCGCCGCCTTCGGCGAGACCACCCCGCTCCCCGGCGACGACGTGGTCCGGCTCGCCGACGCCACCCGCCGCACCTACCGCAAGGTCGTCATCCGCGGCGACCGACTCGTCGGCGGGGTCCTGCTCGGCGAACTCTCCACCGTGGGCGCCCTCGCCCGCAGCTGGGAGGACGGCGCGTCCCTCACCGACCGGCACGGTCTCTCCGACCTGCACCACCTGCTCACCGACGACGGAGGCTCCTGATCATGGCCGCAGCCACGCCCCATCCCGCCCCGGCCACCTCCCCCGCCCAAGCCACCCCCACCGCAATCGCCACCGCCACCGGGACCCGGCCCGCCCTCCTGCTCGTCGGTCACGGCATGGTCGGCCAGCGCTACCTGGAGGCCCTCGCCGAACTCGGCGCCACCGCCACGCACCGGATCACCGTGCTCTGCGAGGAGCCGCGGCCCGCCTACGACCGCGTGCACCTGACCTCGTACTTCTCCGGCAGCACCCCCGAGGACCTCTCCCTCACCCCCGCCTCCTTCATGGCGGAGCACGGGATCACCCTGCACCTCGACGACCCCGCCGAGAGCATCGACCGGGGGGCCCGGACCGTCACCTCCCGCTCGGGGCAGGTGTTCCCGTACGACGTGCTCGTGCTCGCGACCGGCAGCTACCCCTTCGTGCCGCCCGTCCCCGGCAAGGACGCCCCGGGCTGTTTCGTCTACCGCACCATCGAGGACCTCCTCGCGATCGAGGAGTACGCCAAGACCCGGACCACCGGCGCCGTGGTCGGCGGCGGACTGCTCGGGCTGGAGGCCGCCGGCGCGCTCAAGGGCCTCGGACTGGCCACCCGCGTCGTGGAGTTCGCGCCCCGGCTGATGCCCGTCCAGGTCGACGAGGGCGGCGGCGCGGCCCTGCTCCGCACCATCGAGAACATGGGGCTCACCGTCCACACGGGCGTCGGCACCCAGGAGGTCCTGACCGGCGAGGACGGCTCGGTCAGCGGCATGAAGCTGTCCGACGGCTCCAGCGTCGACACCGACCTGGTCGTCTTCTCCGCCGGGGTCCGCCCCCGCGACCAGCTCGCCCGCGCGAGCGGCCTGACCGTCGGCGAACGCGGCGGCATTTCCGTCGACGCCCACTGCCGCACCTCCGACCCGCACGTCTACGCCATCGGCGAGTGCGCGCTCGCCTCCGACGGCCGCGTCTACGGCCTGGTCGCCCCCGGCTACGAGATGGCGGAGACGGCCGCCGCGGACCTGCTGGGCCGCGAGAAGGAGTTCACCGGCGCCGATCTCTCCACCAAGCTCAAGCTCCTCGGCGTGGACGTGGCCTCCTTCGGCGACGCCCACGGCGCCACCGCCGGCAGCCTCGACGTGGTCTACTCCGACTCCCGCTCCGGCGTCTACAAGAAGGTGGTCGTCTCCGCCGAAGGTGTCCTGCTCGGCGGCGTCCTGGTCGGCGACGCCGACTCCTACGGCCTGCTGCGCCCGCTCACCGGCTCCGTGCCGCCCGTCGCCCCCGAGCAGCTGGTGCTGCCCGCCGGCGCCGGCGCACCCGTCGCGCTGGGCCCGGCCTCGCTCCCGGACGGCGCGGTGATCTGCTCCTGCCACAACGTCACCAAGAAGGCGATCACCGCCCATACGACGGTCCCCGAGGTCAAGAAGTGCACCAAGGCGGGCACCGGCTGCGGGAGCTGCCTCAAGGTGATCGGCCAGCTGATGCCGCCGGCCGCCGACAAGGGGCTCTGCGACTGCTTCCCCTTCACCCGCGCCGAGCTCTACGAGATCGTCCGCACCCTGCGCGTGACCTCGTACGAGAAGCTCCTCGACAGCCACGGCCGCGAGGAGGCCCGCGGCGGTGAGGGCTGCGAGGTCTGCAAGCCCACCGTCGGTTCGATCATCGCCTCGCTCGCCCCCACCCTCGGCGCGAGCGGCTACGTCCTGGACGGGGAGCAGGCCGCCCTCCAGGACACCAACGACCACTTCCTCGCCAACCTGCAGCGCAACGGCTCGTACTCGGTCGTCCCGCGCATCCCGGGCGGCGAGATCACCCCCGACAAGCTCATCGTGATCGGCGAGGTGGCCCGCGACTTCGGCCTCTACACGAAGATCACCGGCGGGCAGCGCATCGACCTCTTCGGCGCCGCCATCGACCAGCTCCCCCTCATCTGGGCCCGGCTCGTCGAGGCCGGATTCGAGTCCGGGCACGCGTACGGCAAGGCCCTGCGGACGGTGAAGTCCTGCGTGGGCCAGACCTGGTGCCGCTACGGGGTCCAGGACTCCGTACGGATGGCCATCGACCTGGAGCTGCGCTACCGGGGCCTGCGCGCCCCGCACAAGCTCAAGTCGGCGGTCTCCGGCTGCGCCCGCGAGTGCGCGGAGGCGCAGAGCAAGGACTTCGGGATCATCGCGACGGCGAGCGGCTGGAACCTCTACGTCGGCGGCAACGGCGGGGCCACCCCGCGCCACGCCGACCTCCTCGCCCAGGACCTGTCCGACGCCGAACTGGTCCGGCTCATCGACCGGTTCCTCATGTTCTACATCCGCACCGCCGACCGGCTGGAGCGGACCTCCACCTGGCTGGACCGGCTGGAGGGCGGCCTCGACCACCTGCGGGACGTGATCGTGCGCGACTCGCTCGGGCTGTGCGCGGAGCTGGAGTCGCTGATGGCCGACCACGTGGCGCACTACCGCGACGAATGGGCCGAGACCCTCGACGACCCGGAGCGGCTGCGCCGGTTCGTGTCCTTCGTCAACGCCCCCGGCGCACCCGACCCGAGCGTGAAGTTCGTCCCCGAACGCGGACAGGTCAAGCCCGACCTGACCGTCCTGACCCTGGAGCCCCTGGGAGGCACCCGATGACCGTGGAACTGCAGGTGGCGGAGGGATGGCTCACCGTGTGCGAGCTGTCGACGCTGATCCCCGGGCGCGGGGTGGCGGCGCTGCTGCCCGACGGGAGCCAGGCCGCCGTGTTCGTCGACCGCGCGGGACGCCCGTACGCCATCGGCAACCGGGACCCCTTCACCGGGGCGCAGGTGCTCTCGCGCGGGCTGGTCGGCTCGGCCGCGGGACGGCTCTTCGTGGCCTCGCCGCTGCTCAAGCAGCGCTTCGACCTGGAGTCGGGGCACTGCCTGGACGACGAGGAGGTGGCGGTCCGTACGTATCCGGTGCGGACCGCCGCGACCTCGGTCTGAGGTTCGGCCGGATCAGCCCTGGATCATCGACGGGTCCATCCACATGATCTCCCAGGTGTGGCCGTCGAGGTCGTCGAAGGCGCGGCCGTACATGACCCCGTGGTCCTGGGCGGGACGGGGCTCGGTGGCGCCCGCCGCCAGGGCCCCGTCGACGAGCTCGTCGACGGCGCCGCGGCTCTCGGCGCTCAGACACAGCAGCACCTCGGAGGTCTTGGTCGCGTCCGCGATGTCCTTGTGGGTGAAGTCCTTGTACCGGGCCTCGGTCAGGAACATGGCCACGATCGAGTCCGTGATGGGCATCGAGGCGCAGTTCTCGTCGGTGAACTGGGCGTTGTAGCTGTAGCCGAGCTTGCTCCAGAAGGTCTTGGTGGCCTCAAGGTCCTTGACCGGCAGGTTGACGAAGATCATGGTGGAGGACATCGGGGTCTCTCTTCTCTCGGCGTGTTCCGTTGCTTTCGAGAGATAGACCGGAGCCCTCCGGGAAACTCATCGCTCCCCGCAAAACTTTTTCGAGAATCCTCGAACCCGCAGGTCAGATGCTCATCGAGCGCAGCTGCAGGGCCGCCAGCGGTACGAAGCCCAGCCCGTCGGAGCTCTCCAGGGAGGCGTCGGCGCCGGCCAGCCGCTTGTGCAGGGTCAGTGCGATCCGCTCGCCCTGCGCCTTGGCCCGCTCGGCGTTCGGCCCCCGGTGCAGTCCGTCGATCGTGGCCCGCCACAGCTGCACCCAGCGGCCGAAGTCCTCGGCGGTCATCGCGCGGGCCGACTGGAGGGCCGCGTGCGGGGCGAAGGCGTTGCGCCGGTAGTCGGCGCTGCGGAAGAGGGACCGCTCCCAGAAGTCGGTGATCCGGGGCAGGTGCACGTCGAGGTCGGTACCGGCGATCTCGGTGAAGAAGGGCCCGATCCGCGGATCCGCGAAGGCCGCCGTGTAGAAGCGGCGCAGCACGACGTCGAGGTCGGCGCGGCCCGTGATGTCGGTGACGGCGGCGGAGTGGTTCATCACTCCACCATGCTCCCGCACCCGCCGCCTCCCCAGGGCAGAAAGTCCCGCATTCGACGTCTCTGGGATGCCGGCCGGATTCCGGGAAATCCCCCGGGAGCCCCGGGCCGGATTGACCTCGCCCCGGTCGCTCCCGCGTCATATGGAATTGACGTCACGTCAACTCTGCGGTCCTAAGTTCCTCGACGCGTGCGTGACTCCCCGCCCGACCGGGCGCGGAGCCCCTCCTCCACAGGAGAGACCGTGGAACGTCGTACCTTCCTTCGCGGGGCCGTCATCGGCTCCTCCGCCGCCGCCTTCGGCGGCACGCTGATGCACGGCGCGGCCTACGCGGCCCCCGCCCAGCCCGGCGCCGGACCCTACGGGGCGCTCGGCGCCGCCGACGCCAACGGCATCATGCTGCCCGCGGGCTTCAGCAGCCGGGTGATAGCGCGCTCCGGCCAGACGGTCCCCGGCACCTCGTACGCCTGGCACAGCGCCCCCGACGGCGGTGCCTGCTTCGCCGACGGCACGGGCTGGATCTACGTGTCGAACTCGGAGATCAACCCCTCGGGCGGGGCGAGCGCGGTCAGGTTCAACTCCTCCGGCACCGTCACAGGCGCCTACCGGATCCTCTCCGGCACCCGCCAGAACTGCGCGGGCGGCAAGACCCCGTGGAACACCTGGCTGTCCTGCGAGGAGGTCAGCCTCGGCTACGTCTACGAGACCGACCCCTACGGCGTGAACGCGGCCGTGCGGCGCGCCGCGATGGGCCGCTTCAAGCACGAGGCCGCCGCCGCCGACCCGGTGCGCAAGGTCGTCTACCTGACCGAGGACGAGACCGACGGCTGCTTCTACCGCTTCATCCCCACCACCTGGGGCAACCTCTCCTCCGGCACCCTCCAGGTCCTCAAGGCGGGCACGGCCGCCTCCGGCTCCTTCACCTGGGCCAACGTCCCCGACCCGGACGGCTCGCCGACCACCACGCGCACCCAGGTCTCGGGCTCGAAGAAGTTCAACGGCGGCGAGGGCTGCCACTACGCCAACGACACGGTGTGGTTCACGACCAAGGGCGACAACCGGGTCTGGCAGCTCAACCTGGCGAACAGCACCTACGAGCTGGCCTACGACGACTCCCTGGTCCCCGGCGGCAACGCCCCCCTGGCGGGCGTCGACAACGTCACGGGATCCTCGTACGGCGACCTGTACATCGCCGAGGACGGCGGCAACCTGGAGATCTGCGTGATCACCCCGGACGACGTGGTCGCCCCCTTCCTCCGGGTCACCGGCCAGTCCTCCTCGGAGATCACCGGCCCGGCCTTCTCCCCCGCCGGCAACCGCCTCTACTTCAGCAGCCAGCGCGGCACGAGCGGCAGCTCGACGGCCGGCATCACCTACGAGGTCACGGGCCCCTTCCGCACCTGACCGGGAAAAAACCAGCCCCGCCGGCATGCCGTGCGGCACGCAGATCACCACCGGCCGGGGCCACATCCAGCCCCGCCCGGGGGCACCTCCCAGCGGTAGCTGGGGGAGTTTGAGGCGCGGGGGTCCGGGGGCGGAGCCCCTGGCAACGGCGCCGCACGGCACCACCAGCCACACCGCACCCCGGCGGGGCCGGAACCCCCCGGGGCGCGGCCGCTCACGACATCACGGCCCCACCCTTGAGCAGCGCCGCACCCAGCGGCGTCACCGTGTGCAGCACGGCGTTGCCGTGGCGCAGCGTGGTGACCAGCCCGGCCTCCCGCATCACCCCCGCGTGCTGGCTCGCGGAGGCCAGCGAGACCCCGGCCCGGCGTGCCAGCTCGCTCGTCGTGGCCCCGTCGCCGATCGCCTCGAGCACCACCGACCGGGTGTGCCCGACGAGCTTGCCCAGGGTGTGCTGGCGGTGCCGGCGCCGCTCCTCGGCGGGGCGGGCCGCCTCGCCGCCGGCCTGCGCCGAGGAGAGCTCGGCCGCCGCCGGATACACCAGCACGGGCGCCAGCTCCGGATCGTGCAGGGTCACCGCCGTGCGCCGGCAGAAGAAGGAGGGCTGGAGGAGCAGCCCGCGCCCCCGCAGCCGTACGTCCCGGTCCACGGGGTAGTCGCACTCCAGCACCGGAGCCCGCCAGCGCAGCATCGGCGGCAGCGAGGCCAGCAGCTCGTCCGCTCCCCCGTCGAGCAGCGCCCGCCCCCGCGCGGCCCGCTCGGCCTCGATCTGTGCCTGGATGTGGCTCCAGTACGGCTCCACGGCCGCCCGGTGGTAGCCGCGCAGCTCCCCCAGCAGCCGGGGCAGGTGCGCGGTGTCCCCCTCCATGAAGTCCCGCAGCCGCCGGGGCACCAGCGACTCGGAGCCGCGCTGCGGGCCGCCGGAGGCCGCCGGCATCCCGAAGGCCGCGGCCATGCCGGAGCCGGCCTCCACGCCCCGGCCGAGGAGGGTGAGCTCGCGGCGCAGCCGCTCGGGGCGGATCCCGCGCAGTGCGTCGAGGCCCACGTCCCACCCGTACTGCCCCTCCGTTGGGGTCAGGAAATCGGGGAAATATCCGCGGCTCGGTATCAGCGCGCCGAGAAGTCGTGTTTCACCATTCAACCTGGTGCGTGTTTCCGCACGCCAATCGCCGAAGAGCCGGGTATCACGCCGGTCCCTTAAACGGTGAAAACTCAAGATGGTTTCCCACAACGCATCCGGACGACCTGCCATCCTTACGCGTGCGAGGTCCACTCCCGTGAAATGGATACGCAGCACCCGAACCCCCACCTGTGCAACCGCAATCCCCCCGCCCCTTGAGTATGCACGCCGTCACACGTGGTCACCATGGCCTTTCAGCCACAGTTGAAACCCCTTTCGGCGAAGGTGTGACAACCGAAATCCTGTACTCCGCCGGGCACACTCCGGCGCGACCGAAACGCTCCGCGAAGGCCGTGGGGGGCTTTGCGGGGCCTGGCGGTCGGTCGCACCGGGAAGCGCCGACGTGTCCGGCGGATTGGCGACAGGCGGTGGACGGGTGGGGATCCGTCCACCGCCTGTTGCCGTTAAGGCATCTTGAACAACATTGAACCAATACTGACCCCGGGAACGCGGCGGAACGCCGGGGAACGCCGCCCCGGAAGGCCGCGGAACGCCCGCGAACGCCGTAGGCGCCGTAGCGCCCCGGAGAACGGCGCAGAACCGCGGAGAACCGCGGAGAACGCCGGAAAAATAGACGCGCCTGCCTCCGGACGTCAGGGAACCCGGGGGCAGGCGCGGTAGATGGGGGCCCCGGCAGCGGGGCCCGGCGGGGTCAGCGGCTGTCGCTGCCCTTCGACTCGGCGGCGGCGCGGCCGGCCTCCAGGCGTGCGACCGGAATCCGGAACGGCGAGCAGGAGACGTAGTCCAGGCCGACCTCGTGGAAGAAGTGGACGGACTCGGGGTCGCCGCCGTGCTCTCCGCAGACGCCGAGCTTGAGGTCGGGGCGGGTGGCCCGGCCGGCCTCTACGGCGCTGCGGACCAGCGTGCCGACGCCGTCGCGGTCGATGGTCTCGAAGGGCGAGACCCCGAAGATGCCCTTCTCCAGGTAGGCGGTGAAGAAGCTGGCCTCGACGTCGTCGCGGGAGAAGCCCCACACGGTCTGGGTCAGGTCGTTCGTGCCGAAGGAGAAGAACTGCGCGGCCTCGGCGATCTGGCCGGCGGTGAGGGCGGCGCGGGGCAGCTCGATCATGGTGCCGATGGTCAGCTTGAGGTCGGTGCCGGTGGCGGCCTCGACCTCGGCGATGACCGTGTCGGCCTCGTCGCGGACGATCTCCAGCTCCTGGACGGTGCCGACGAGCGGGACCATGA
Organism: Streptomyces sp. NPDC058401; assembly: GCF_042722885.1. Lineage (NCBI taxonomy): Bacteria > Bacillati > Actinomycetota > Actinomycetes > Kitasatosporales > Streptomycetaceae > Streptomyces > Streptomyces sp. NPDC058401. The sequence goes on along the minus strand of NZ_JBHXKA010000127.1, from coordinate 9,797 downwards.
TCTCGGCGCGCGGGTCGCCCTTGGCGTTCTTGCGCTCGGCCGCGGCCTCGGCGATCGCCCGGACCTGCATCTTGAACAGGCCGGGGATGACCAGGCCGAGCCGGACGCCGCGCAGACCCAGCATCGGGTTCTGCTCGTGCAGCTTGTGCACGGCCTGGAGCAGGCGCAGGTCGTTCTCGTTGGCGTCCTTGCGGGACTCGGCGAGGGCGACGCGCACCGAGAGCTCGGTGATGTCGGGCAGGAACTCGTGCAGCGGCGGGTCGAGCAGGCGGACGGTGACGGGCAGCCCGTCCATCGCCTCGAACAGCTCGACGAAGTCCTTCTTCTGGAGCGGCAGGAGGGCACTGAGTGCCTCCTCGCGCTCGTCGTCGGTGTCCGCGAGGATCAGTCGCTCCACCAGTTCGCGGCGCTCGCCGAGGAACATGTGCTCGGTGCGGCACAGGCCGATGCCCTGGGCGCCGAAGCGGCGGGCGCGCAGCGCGTCCTCGGCGTTGTCGGCGTTGGCGCGCACGCGCAGGCGGCGGACGCGGTCCGCGTAGGCCATGATCCGGTGCACGGCGGCGACGAGCTCGTCGGCGTCGTCGGCGCCGGCGTGCATGCGGCCCTCGAAGTACTCGACGACCGGGGACGGTACGACGGGTACCTCGCCGAGGTAGACCTTGCCGGTGGAGCCGTCGATGGAGACGACGTCGCCCTCTTCGACGACCGTTCCGCCGACCGTCATGCGGCGGCGCTTGGTGTCGACCTCAAGGTCCTCGGCGCCGCAGACGCAGGTCTTGCCCATGCCGCGGGCGACGACGGCGGCGTGCGAGGTCTTGCCGCCGCGCGAGGTCAGGATGCCCTCGGAGGCGATCATGCCGTCCAGGTCGTCGGGGTTGGTCTCGCGGCGGATCAGGATGACCTTCTCGCCCGAGCGGGACCACTTGACGGCCGTGTAGGAGTCGAAGACGGCCTTGCCGACGGCCGCGCCCGGGGAGGCGGCGATGCCGCGGCCCAGCAGGGTCGGCCCCCCCTTGCCGCCGGCACTCTCGTCGAAGCGCGGGAACATCAGCTGCGCGAGCTGGGCGCCGTTGACGCGCTGGAGGGCCTCGGCCTCGTCGATGAGGCCCTGGTCCACGAGCTGGGTGGCGATGCGGAAGGCGGCGCCGGCGGTGCGCTTGCCGACGCGGGTCTGGAGCATCCACAGCTGGCCGCGCTCGATGGTGAACTCGATGTCGCAGAGATCCTTGTAGTGGTTCTCCAGCGTCGTCATGATCGTCATGAGCTGGTCGTACGAGACCTTGTCGATGGTCTCCAGGTCCGCGAGCGGCACGGTGTTGCGGATGCCCGCGACCACGTCCTCGCCCTGGGCGTTCTGGAGGTAGTCGCCGTAGACGCCCGCGTGGCCGGTGGCCGGGTCGCGGGTGAAGGCGACGCCGGTGCCCGAGTCGGGGCCGAGGTTGCCGAAGACCATGGAGCAGATGTTGACCGCGGTGCCCAGGTCGCTGGGGATGCGCTCCTGGCGGCGGTAGAGCTTGGCGCGGTCGGTGTTCCAGGAGTTGAAGACCGCTTCGACGGCGAGGTCGAGCTGCTCGCGGGCGTCCTGCGGGAACTCGCGGCCGGCCTGCTTGGCGACGATCTTCTTGAAGCGGGTGACCAGCTTCTTGAGGTCGGCGGCGTCGAGGTCGGTGTCGACGGTGACCTTCTTGGCGGCCTTGGCCTCGTCGAGGGCTTCCTCGAAGAGCTCGCCGTCCACGTCGAGGACGGTCTTGCCGAACATCTGGATCAGGCGGCGGTACGAGTCCCACGCGAAGCGCTCGTTGCCGGCCTGGGTGGCGAGACCGGCGACGGACTCGTCGGAGAGGCCGATGTTGAGGACCGTGTCCATCATGCCCGGCATGGAGAACTTGGCGCCGGAGCGCACGGAGACCAGCAGCGGGTCGTCCGACTGGCCGAGCTTCTTGCCCATCTTCGCCTCGAGGGCGGCGAGGTGCGCGCTGACCTCTTCGCGCAGGTCGGCCGGGGCCTCGCCGCTGTCGAGGTAGACCTTGCAGGCCTCGGTGGTGATGGTGAAGCCGGGAGGGACCGGCAGACCCAGGTTGGTCATCTCGGCGAGGTTGGCACCCTTGCCGCCGAGAAGGTCCTTGAGGTCGCGGTTGCCCTCCGTGAAGTCGTAGACGAACTTCTGATCTTTGTTTTCCGACACGGGTCTCGACTCCTCGAGGCTCGGTGGCTGCCCTGACGGCCAGGAACATACCCAGATCGAAGGCTTATGGGTACGTCCACTTGGCGGTCATGTGGCCGTAACCACCTGGGTGCCAGCCAATCGAATGTAACTGGTGAGTAGCCAAAACCTACGAAGACCCTTCAGGTCCCGAAGGGTGAGGTGCTCACCGAGGCTTGTTTCCGCTCCGATGAGCGATCATCGATACATTTGCGTTCAATACTTGAACGCACAAAGGGTGGCACCCAGTGCCACCCTTTGAAAGTCTTACCCGTGACCATTACGCTCATCTGAGCGAAACCTCACCCATGCGTGGCGTATGTCACGCCGTCGGTGGCACGTTTTGACACCCGATTCTCAGCCTCCGGACGTGTCCAGTTCGGCTTCCTCGCTCACGCCCGCGCAGTCGTACGGATCCTTCAACCAGCCCTCGGGCAGGACAACCCGGTTGTTTCCGGACGTACGTCCCCGCGGACCGTCCGCGCTGTCCGGCCAAGGCTGGTCCAGATCCAGCTCGCTCAGATGAGCGTCGAGCTCGGCCAGGGAGGAGGTGACGGCGAGCTTCTGCCGCATCTCCGAACCCACCGAGAAGCCCTTGGTGTACCAGGCCACGTGCTTACGGAAGTCGATCACCCCGCGGGCCTCGTCGCCGATCCACTCCCCCAGCAGCTGGGCGTGGCGCAGCATGGTCTGCCCGACCTCCCGCAGCGTGGGCTTGTGGAAGTCCTCCGGGCGCCCCTCGAAGGCCGCGACCAGGTCGTTGAACAGCCACGGCCGCCCCAGGCAGCCGCGTCCCACGACCACCCCGTCGCAGCCGGTCTCGCGGACCATCCGCAGCGCGTCCTCGGCGCACCAGATGTCGCCGTTGCCGAGCACCGGGATCTCCGGCACGTGCTCCTTGAGCCGCGCGATGGCGTCCCAGTCGGCCGTGCCGCCGTAGTGCTGGGCGGTGGTGCGGCCGTGCAGGGCTATGGCGGTGATGCCCTCCTCGACGGCGATCCGGCCGGCGTCCAGGTAGGTGAGGTGGTCGTCGTTGATGCCCTTGCGCATCTTCATCGTCACCGGCAGGTCGCCGGCGCCCGCGACGGCCTCGCGCAGGATCGCGCGCAGCAGGTTGCGCTTGTACGGGAGGGCCGAGCCGCCACCCTTGCGGGTGACCTTGGGCACCGGGCAGCCGAAGTTGAGGTCGATGTGGTCGGCGCGGTCCTCTTCGACGATCATCCGGACGGCCTTGCCGACCGTCGCGGGGTCGACTCCGTACAGCTGGATCGAGCGGGGCTTCTCGGTCTCGTCGAAGTGGATCAGCTGCATGGTCTTCTCGTTGCGCTCGACCAGGGCCCGGGTCGTGATCATCTCGCTCACGAACAGCCCCTTGCCGCCCGAGAACTCGCGGCACAGCGTACGGAACGGGGCATTGGTGATGCCGGCCATGGGCGCGAGCACCACCGGGGGCTGCACGGTGTGCGGGCCGATCGCGAGAGGCGGGGGGAGCGTGGTCATCCCCCCATTGTGGCTCAGCCGTGCCGTTGATCGCATGTCGTTAGTTAGGCGTACTATCGGCCCCATGGACGAGTTGACCCAGCGGCGGCGCCTGCTGATCCTGACGATCTGCTGCATGAGCCTGCTCATCGTCAGTCTCGACAACACCGTCCTGAACGTCGCCCTCCCCTCCATGCGCCGCGATCTGCACGCCTCCGTGGCCGGCATGCAGTGGACGATCGACGCGTACACGCTGGTCCTGGCCTCGCTGCTGATGCTGGCCGGCTCCACGGCGGACCGGATCGGCCGCCGCAAGGTCTTCACCGCCGGCGTCGTGCTCTTCACCGCCGGCTCGGTGCTCTGCTCGCTCGCGCCGAGCCTGGGCTGGCTGATCGCCTTCCGGATGATCCAGGCCGTGGGCGGCTCGATGCTCAACCCGGTCGCCATGTCGATCATCACCAACACCTTCACCGAGCCGAAGGAGCGCGCCCGCGCCATCGGCGTCTGGGGGGCGGTCGTCGGCATCTCCATGGCCGCCGGCCCGCTGATCGGCGGCCTGCTCGTGGACTCGGTCGGCTGGCGGTCCATCTTCTGGATCAACCTGCCCGTCGGCATCCTCGCCCTCGTCCTGACCCTGCGCTACATCCCGGAGTCCCGGGCCGACCACCCGCGCCGCCCGGACCCGGTCGGGCAGCTGCTGGTCATGGGGCTGCTCGGCTCGGTCACGTTCGGGATCATCGAGGCCCCCTCCGCCGGACTGGGCTCCCCGCTGATCCTGGGCTGCGCGGTCGTCGCCGTACTGTCCCTGACCGGGCTGCTGGCCTACGAGTCACGGCGGGCGGAGCCCCTGATCGACCCGCGGTTCTTCCGCAGCGCCCCCTTCAGCGGGGCCACGGTGATCGCGGTCAGCGCCTTCGCCGCACTGTCCGGGTTCCTGTTCCTGAACACCCTGTACCTCCAGGACGTACGGGGCCTCGACGCGCTGGACGCCGGCCTCTACATGCTGCCGATGGCGGTCTTCGCCTTCCTCTGCGCCCCCGTGTCGGGACGGCTCGTCGCCACCCGGGGACCGCGGCTCCCGCTGCTGGTCGCGGGCCTGACGATGGGGGCGAGCGGGCTGCTGTTCGCGGCCTTCTCGGCCGAGAGCTCGACGCCGATGCTGTTCTGCGGGTACGTGCTCTTCGGCATCGGGTTCGGCCTGGTGAACGCGCCGATCACCAACACCGCCGTCTCCGGGATGCCCCGCGCCCAGGCCGGCGTGGCCGCCGCGGTGGCCTCCACCAGCCGGCAGACCGGCGGGGCGCTGGGCGTGGCGATCGTGGGCGCCGTCCTGGCCGCCGGGATGGCCGGCGGGTCAGGTTCCGCCGCCGGGTTCGTGGCCGCGGCGCGGCCCGCCTGGTGGATCATCACGGTGTGCGGGCTGCTCGTGCTGTGCGTCGGCTTCGCCACCAGCGGCCGCTGGGCCCGGGAGACGGCCCTGCGCACGGCCCGCGCCCTGGAACCGCAGTCCGGGCCCGCGCGTACGGGCGCCGCACCGCGGCGCTGAGCCGGGGGCGGGCAGTCGGGCAGCCGGGCGGGGGCCTACTCGCCGCAGGCGAAGTCCTCGCTGTGGGAGTCGATCCGGTCCAGCAGGCCGCGCAGCGCTTCCTGGTCTTGGTCCGAGAGGCGGGCGAACAGTCCGATTTCCACGGCGTCGAGGGCCGCGTTCGTCTTCGCGAGGGCCGCGGTGCCCGCGTCGGTGATGGCGACGTTGTGGCGGCGGCGGTCGGCCGGGTCCCGGCGGCGTTCGACGAGCCCGTCGCCCTCCAGGTCGTTGAGGATCCCGACGAGCACGCTCGGATCCACCTCCAGCCGCTCGGCCAGCGCGCCCTGACCGATGGGCCCGGCGTCCAGGTGCGTGAGCGTCATCGCGTGGCGCGGGGTGAGCCCGGCGGCGCTGAGCGCCTTCTTCATGCGGGTCTGGGTGACCGATCCGTGCCAGGCCAGCAGCAGGCCCAGCCGCTGCGGCGGGTGCGTGGAGTCCTGAATCGCCGTCATGTCCACATCGTAACAACCGGGAAATGATTGCACACTGCCGATCGTTGATGGTATTCAATGATTCTACGTTGCCGATCGTTGGAGCCCCCCATGTTCATCGCCTATGCCGTCGTCGCCGGACTGCTCGCCCTCACCCTCGCCGCGTCCGCGACCTTCACGCTCCAGCGCAACCCCTCGATCACGGAGAGCATGACCAAGGTCGGGGTGCCCGACTCCTGGCTCCCCCGGCTGGCCGCCCTCAAGGCGGCCGGCGCGATCGGCCTGATCGCGGGCCTGTGGCTGCCCCCGCTGGGCATCGCCGCCGCCATCGGCGTGACCCTCTACTTCCTCGGCGCGATCGTCACCCACCTGCGCGCGAAGGACTACAACTTCGCCCCCGCGGCCGTCCTCGCCCTGGTCGCGATAGCCGCCCTGGTCCTGCGCGCGGCGGCCTGACGCGCCCTCCGCCACGGCCCGCCCCGGCCCCGCCCCGGCCTCCTGGACAGTTAGTCTTCGCGGAGATAGTCTGCGCGAAGAACATCTACCGGGAGGCCCGCCATGTGGGAGTACGAGCACAGCATCGAGACCACCGCCGCACCCGAGGCGGTCTGGGCCCTGTGGGCCGACGTCGAGAACTGGGGCACCTGGAACGCCGACATCGAGAAGATCGAGCTCCGGGGCCCCTTCGCGGCGGGCGCGGAGATCACCATGACCCCGGCCGGCCAGGACCCGGTGGAACTGCTCGTCGCCGAGGCCGCCGAGGGCGAGATGTTCGTCGACGAGGCGCGCTTCGCCGGGCTGGTCCTGCGGACCACCCACCGCATCGACCGGCTCGACCCGGCGCTCAGCCGGGTGGTGTACCGGATGGAGATCAGCGGCGAGGGCGCCGCCGAGGCGGGCCCGGAGATCGGCCCGGCCATCACGGCCGACTGGCCCGACACCATGGCCGCACTGGTCCGGACGGCCCAGGGCTGATGCCCCTGACCCCCGGCGAGAGTCCCGGCTTCCTGCTCTGGCACGCCACCCTGCGCTGGCAGCGGGGCATCGCCGCGGCGCTGGGGCCCCTGGGCCTGACCCACGTGCAGTTCGTCCTCCTCGCCTGCGCCTGGTGGCTCAACGAACACGGCGAGCACCCCAACCAGCAGGCGCTGGCGCGCCAGGCCGGCACCGACGTGAAGATGACCTCCCAGGTGGTGCGCACCCTGGAACAGAAGGGGCTCCTCGCCCGCGAGGTCGATCCCGCGGACACCCGCGCCAAGCGGCTGCGCGTCACCGCGGCCGGGGCCGAGCTGGCGCCGCGGGCGATCGCCGCCGTCGAAGGGGTCGACGAGGAGTTCTTCCGGCCCGTCGCACGCGAGGACGCGGTCACCCTGCTCGGCCGACTGGCCCACCCCGAGTCCTGACTCCGCCTTCCTCCTCCCCCACCCCCTCCCCCTCCCCCACCCAGCAGCCCCGTCCGCCTTGCGGGCGGGGCTTCCTCGCACGAACGAGTGACAGATATTGAAATCTGTCAGCCGTCATGTCATTCTCGTTCCATGACGACGAACCAGAGCACCTCCTCGAAGACCGGCACCTCCCCGAACCGCACCCTCGGCAGCACCGGACCGGGCGTCTTCCCGCTGGGGCTGGGCTGCATGGGGATGTCCGCCCTCTACGGCGAAGCCGACCGGGCGGAGTCCCTCGCCACCATCCACGCCGCCCTCGACGCCGGGGTCACCCTCCTGGACACCGGCGACTTCTACGGCATGGGGCACAACGAGCTCCTCATCAACGAAGCCCTGCGCACCGCCCCCGCCGCGGCCCGCGACAAGGCACTGACCAGCGTGAAGTTCGGCGCCCTGCGGACGGTCGAGGGCGGCTTCACCGGATACGACGGGCGGCCGGAGGCCGTCAAGAACTTCCTGGCCTATTCGCTCCAGCGGCTCGGCCGGGACCACATCGACGTCTACCGCATCGCCCGGGTGGACCCCGACGTCCCGATCGAGGAGACCGTCGGCGCGATCGCCGAGGCGGTCGCCGCCGGGCACGTCCGGCACATCGGGCTCTCCGAGGTCGGCGCGGACACGCTGCGCCGGGCCGCCGCCGTGGCTCCGATCTCCGACCTCCAGATCGAGTACTCGCTGATCTCGCGCGGCATCGAGGAGGAGATCCTGCCGACCGCCCGCGAGCTCGGCATCGGCATCACGGCGTACGGGGTGCTGTCCCGCGGCCTGATCAGCGGCCACTTCACCCGCGACCGGGCACTGGCCCCCGGCGACTTCCGCGGGATGAGCCCGCGCTTCCAGGGCGACAACCTCGACCGGAACCTCGACCTGGTCGACGCCCTGCGCAAGGTCGCCGACGAGAAGGGCGTCACCGTCGCCCAGACGGCCATCGCCTGGGTGCTCTCCCGGGGAGAGGACATCGTGCCCCTGGTCGGCGCCCGCAGCCGCGAGCGGCTCGGCGAGGCGCTGGGCGCCCTCCAGGTCGTCCTGACCCCCGCCGACCTCGCCGCCATCGAGGACGCCGTCCCGGCCGGTGCGGCCGCCGGCGAGCGGTACCCGGCAGCCCAGATGGCCCACCTGGACAGCGAGCACTGATCCGGCTGTACGGTCGTACTCATGCCCCCCTCAGCCGCCGAGCCCCTCACCCCCGAGCGCATCCTCGAGACCACCGAGGAGGTGCTGCGGCGCTTCGGCCCGACCAAGGCGACCGTGGTGGACGTGGCCCGCGCCCTGGGCGTCAGCCACGGCAGCGTGTACCGGCACTTCCCGTCGAAGGCCGCGCTGCGCGAGGCCGTCACGGAGCGCTGGCTCACCAAGAGCGTGGTGATGCTGGAGGAGATCGCCTCGGCCCCGGCCGAGCCCGCCCCCTCCAAGCTGGAGTCGTGGCTGGAGGCGCTGTTCGAGGCCAAGCGCCACAAGGCGGGTGACGACCCGGAGCTGTTCGCGACGTACATCGTGCTGCTCGGCGAGAGCAGCGGCGTGGTGGAGCGCCACATCACCGAGCTGATCGAGCAGCTCGCCCGCATCATCGGCGAGGGGGTCGCGGCGGGATCGCTCAGCGCGCCCGACGTACCGGCCTCCGCGCGTGCCGTGTTCGACGCCACCGGCCGCTTCCACGATCCGCAGTACGCGGCGGACTGGCTCGCGCCGACCATCACCGCCGACTTCGAGGCGGTCACCGCCCTGGTCATCCGGGGCCTGCGCGCCTGACGTGCGGAACCGGCCGGTCCGGACGGCTTGATCATCATTTTGGGCGCCGGGCCCTTGCCGCTCTCCCCCAGCGTTCCTACGTTCCCCTTACCGCACTTCATCAGGTCTGTTCCAGGGGGAACTTTGTCCGCTCAGGAAGTACCGGCAGCGCAGCCGGGCCCGCCGGCCCGGTCCGGAGCCGCTGCCGCCATCGGCTGGATCCTGACCATCGGGTTCAACGTGGTCGCGCCCATCCTCACGTACAACATGCTCACCGACCGGGGCTGGAGCGAGTTCGCGGCGCTGCTGGTCAGCGGCGTCTGGCCGGTGGTCGACTCCGCGATCCACCTCGCCTGGCGGCGCAAGATCGACGAGTTCGCCGTGGTCACCCTGGTCTTCCTGGTGATCACGGCCCTTGTGACGCTGATCGGCACGCACTCCGCCCGCGCCCTGCTGATCAAGGACTCGGGGGTGACCGGGCTGTTCGGGGCGCTCTGCATCGCGACGCTCTTCGCTCCCCGGCCGCTGATGTTCTACTTCGGCCGCAAGTTCGGGACCGACGGCACCAAGGAGGGCGTGGCCTACTTCAACGGGCTCTGGCAGTACCCCGACTTCCGCAAGGCGATGCGGCGGATGACCACCGTCTGGGGCGTCGCCTACCTGGTGGAAGCCTCGCTGCGGGTGGCGCTGGTGTACGCACTGAGCGTCGACACGATGGTCTGGGTCAGCCCCCTCCTGATCTACGGCTTCCTCCTCTCGCTGATCTTCTGGACCATCCGGTTCTCCAAGCGCACCCAGGCCGAGGGCGAGGCCAGGGGCCGCGCCGCGGCGGCGGCAGCAGCGGCGGGGGCCGGGGCGGGGGCCGGCAGTCCTGCGCCGGCGTGACCGGCCCGTGAGACGGCTGTGGCCCGGTGCGCATCGCGCAC
>NZ_JBHXKA010000126.1:0-23589 GCF_042722885.1 Streptomyces sp. NPDC058401 | reverse complement strand
GGGCCGGGACGCATCGTCCCGGCCCCGCGGCGGCGCGGATCAGCTCTCGTCGTTGTCGACCCAGCTCATCAGCTTGCGGAGCTTCTTGCCCGTGGTCTCGAGCAGGTGCGCCTCGTCGGCGCTCTTGTACGCGTTGTACTTCGGCAGACCGGCCTTGTACTCGGCCATCCAGGTGTTGGCGAACTCGCCGCTCTGGATCTCCGCGAGGACCTTCTTCATCTCGGCCTTGGTGGCGTCGGTGATGATGCGGGGACCGGTGATGTAGTCGCCCCACTCGGCGGTCTCGGAGACCGACCAGCGCATCTTCTCCAGGCCGCCCTCGTACATGAGGTCGACGATGAGCTTCAGCTCGTGCAGGCACTCGAAGTACGCGATCTCGGGCTGGTAACCGGCCTCGGTCAGCGTCTCGAAACCGGCCTTGACCAGCGCGGAGGCGCCACCACAGAGAACGGCCTGCTCACCGAACAGGTCGGTCTCGGTCTCTTCGGTGAAGGTGGTCTTGATGACGCCGGCGCGCGTGCCGCCGATGCCGGCCGCGTACGACAGCGCGAGCTGGAACGCGGAACCGGTGAAGTCCTGCTCGACGGCGGCGATGCAGGGCACGCCGCGGCCTTCCTCGTACTGACGGCGGACCAGGTGACCCGGACCCTTGGGCGCGACCAGGGCCACGTCCACGTTGGTCGGGGGCTTGATGAAGCCGTAGCGGACGTTGAAGCCGTGGCCGAAGAAGAGCGCGTCGCCCTCTTCCAGGTGCGACTCGATCGACGCGGCGTAGATCTCGGCCTGGAGCGGGTCCGGGGTCAGGATCATGATGACGTTCGCCCACGCCGCGGCCTCGGCGACGGGCAGGACCTTCAGGCCCTGCTCCTCGGCCTTGGCCTTGGACTTCGAGCCCTCGTGCAGGCCGACGACGACGTCGACGCCGGAGTCACGGAGCGACAGCGCGTGGGCGTGGCCCTGGCTGCCGTAACCGATGACCGCGACCTTGCGGCCCTGGATGATGGACAGGTCGGCGTCGTTCTCGTAGAACAGCTCGGCCACTGGGATATCTCCTTGGTGCGCTGGTGTTGCTCCCACCGTACGGCGGGGAACGGAATACGTGGTTCTCGGTCTCGCCATACGAGCGAGCGAGAAACGAACGGGCGGGGCACGACCGGGCCGGTGTCACCGGCCCGGCCGGGCTCAGGCGCTGCGGTCGAGCGCGCGCAGGCTGCGGTCCGTGATGGACCGGCCACCGCGCCCTATGGCGATCGTGCCGGACTGGACGAGCTCCTTGATGCCGAAGGGCTCCAGCATCTTGAGCATCGCGCCCAGCTTGTCGGTGCCGCCGGTGGCCTCGATGGTGACGGCCTCCGGGGAGACGTCGACGGTCTTGGCGCGGAACAGCTGGACGATCTCGACGATCTGCGAGCGCGTCTCGTTGTCGGCGCGGACCTTCACCAGAACGAGTTCGCGCTCGATGGCGTTGGTGTGCTCCAGCTCGACGATCTTGAGCACGTTGACCAGCTTGTTGAGCTGCTTGGTCACCTGCTCGAGCGGGAGGTCCTCGACGTTCACGACGATGGTGATGCGCGAGATGTCGGGGTGCTCGGTGACACCGACCGCGAGGGAGTCGATGTTGAACCCGCGGCGGGAGAACAGCGCGGCGATCCGGGCGAGGATGCCGGGCGTGTTCTCGACCAGGACGGAGAGCGTGTGCTTGGACATGTGAGTCGTTCTCTCTCTCGGGCTCTCTCGGCTCAGTCGTCTTCGTTGTCGCCGAAGTCGGGGCGGACGCCCCGGGCGGCCATGACCTCGTCGTTCGAGGTGCCGGCGGCGACCATCGGCCACACCATGGCGTCCTCGTGGACGATGAAGTCGACGACGACCGGGCGGTCGTTGATCGCATTGGCCTCGGCGATGACCTTGTCCAGGTCGTCCGGGTGCTCGCAGCGCAGCGCCACGCAGCCCATGGCCTCGGACAGCTTGACGAAGTCCGGGACGCGGGTGCCCATCCGGGGGGCGGCCGACTCGCCGAGCTGGGAGCCGACGGCCGTGTCGGTGCCCGTCTCGCCCCCGTGCAGGACGGTGTTCGAGTACCGCTGGTTGTAGAACAGGGTCTGCCACTGGCGGACCATGCCCAGCGCACCGTTGTTGATGATCGCGACCTTGATCGGGATGTTGTTCAGCGCGCAGGTGGCCAGTTCCTGATTGGTCATCTGGAAGCAGCCGTCGCCGTCGATCGCCCAGACCGTGCGCTCCGGCATGCCGACCTTGGCGCCCATCGCGGCGGGAACCGCGTAGCCCATGGTTCCGGCGCCGCCGGAGTTCAGCCAGGTGCGGGGCTCCTCGTAGTTGACGAAGTGCGAGGCCCACATCTGGTGCTGGCCGACGCCGGCCGCGTAGATGGTGCCCTTCGGTGCCAGCTGGCCGATGCGCTCGATGACCTGCTGGGGGGAGAGCGTGCCGTCCTCGGGCAGGTCGTAGCCCAGCGGGTAGGTGTCGCGCCAGCGGTTGAGGTCCTTCCACCAGGCGGTGTAGTCGCCGGCGTTGCCGTCGTTGGCCTCGGCCTGGACGGCCTGGATCAGGTCGGCGATGACCTCGCGGGCGTCACCGACGATCGGGACGTCCACGGCGCGGTTCTTGCCGATCTCGGCCGGGTCGATGTCCGCGTGGATGACCTTGGCGAAGGGGGCGAAGCTGTCCAGCTTGCCGGTGACGCGGTCGTCGAAGCGGGTGCCGAGCGCGATCAGCAGGTCCGACTTCTGGAGCGCGGTCACGGCGGTGACGGCACCGTGCATGCCGGGCATGCCCACGTTCTGCGGGTGGCTGTCCGGGATGGAGCCCAGGGCCATCAGGGTGGTGACGACCGGGACGCCGGTGAGCTCGGCGAGGACCTTCAGCTCGGCGGTCGCGCCGGCCTTCATGACGCCGCCGCCGACGTAGAGGACCGGCCGCTTGGCGGCGGCGATCATCTTGGCGGCCTCGCGGATCTGCTTGGCGTGCGGCTTGGTGACCGGCCGGTAGCCGGGGAGGTCCTGGGTGGGCGGCCACGAGAACGTGGTCTTCGCCTGCAGGGCGTCCTTGGCGATGTCGACCAGGACCGGGCCGGGGCGGCCGGTGGCGGCGATGTGGAAGGCCTCGGCGATGGTCCGGGAGATGTCCTCGGCCTTGGTCACCAGGAAGTTGTGCTTGGTGATCGGCATCGTGATGCCGACGATGTCCGCCTCCTGGAAGGCGTCGGTGCCGATCGCCTTGGAGGAGACCTGACCGGTGATCGCGACGAGGGGCACGGAGTCCATGTGCGCGTCGGCGATCGGGGTCACCAGGTTGGTGGCGCCCGGGCCGGAGGTGGCCATACAGACGCCGACCTTGCCGGTGGCCTGCGCGTAGCCGGTGGCGGCGTGGCCGGCACCCTGCTCGTGGCGGACCAGGATGTGCCGGACCTTCTTGGAGTCCATCAGCGGGTCGTACGCCGGGAGGATGCAGCCGCCCGGAATGCCGAAAACGGTGTCGCACCCCACCTCTTCGAGAGAGCGGATGAGGGACTGCGCACCCGTGACGTGCTCAACTGCGGCGGGCTGGTGTCCGCCGGAACGGGGCCGCGGCTGCGGATGGTGGGCCCCGGTGGCCTGCTCGGTCATCGGCATTCTCTTCTCGAAGCTGAGGGTTTTACGAGGAGGGTTTTACGAGATTCGGCGTTGCCAGTGCAACAAAAAACCCCTCGTGCCGGGAGGCAGGCGAGGGGAGCGCGTCGGGTGCGTTGAGCGGGGACATGCTGGTCCCAGCTTCAGCCGACGCGCTTTCCAAGTACGAGAATTCGGGTGCGCATGGCATTGACCCTCCCTCCGGCGGGAGGGTGATGTCAAGCGGGTGGGACGGGCGTCTCATTATGTGAGCCTCTGTGGATAACCATCGAGCCCCCTGGGGAACCACCGGCCCACGCGGGTTGGGCCGCGCCGCCCGGTACTGGGAACGTACCGCGCACGAGCGCTCGCCGCAGCCTGTACTCGTCCAGAGGGCCGGAGAAGGCCATTCCCTGCCCGTGGGTACAGCCCATCGTGCGCAGTGCCATGACCTGCTCGGGGAGGTCCACCCCCTCCGCCACCGACTGCATGCCGAGGTCGTTTGCGATCCGCAACAGACCTGCGGTGATCTTGTGGAGCCGGGGGGATTCCACGACCCCCTCGACCAGGCCGCGGTCGAGCTTGAGCATGTCCACGGGGAGCCGGCGCAGCGCGCTGATGGCCGCGTAACCGCTGCCGAAGCCGTCCAGGGCGATCAGGACCCCGAGCCGGCGCAGCGCCGCCAGGCGGCGCTCCAGGTCGTCGAAGGGCACCCTGGGGTCGGAGACGGCCAGCTCCAGGACGAGCGCGCCCGACGGCAGCCCGTTGCGGGTGAGCAGGGCCTCCACGGAGCCCAGCGGCATCGACCGGTCGAGCAGCCGCTGCGCGGTCATCCGTACGGCCACCGGGACGTCGTGCCCGGCCCGGTGCCGCTCGGCGGCCTGCCCGACGGCCTCCTCCAGCAGCCAGCGCCCCAGCTCGGCGGTGCGCGAGGCGTCCGGCACCACCGCCCGGGCGGTGGACCCGCCCTCGCCTGCCGCTCCCCCGGCGCCGCCTGCGCTGCTGCACTCGGCGACCCGCAGGAACTCGGCGGGGGTGAACAGAATCCCCTGGGCGGAACGCCACCGGGCCTGCGCCACCACGGCCGAGATCTCCCCCGAGGCCAGGGAGACCACGGGCTGGTGCAGCAGGGCGAACTCTCCGTCGTGCAGGGCGGTGCGCAGGCGGCCCGCCAGCTCCGCCTTGCGGACGACCTCGGCCTGCATCTGGGGGGCGTACATCTCGACCCGGTCCTTGCCGCCCGCCTTGGCCCGGTACATCGCGAGATCCGCGTTGCGCATCAGGTCCGAAGGGGTGATGCCGGGATCCGCGAAGGCCACGCCGATGCTGGCGGCGACCCGGACCTCGCTCCCGGCGATCCGGTAGGGCTGGGAGAGGGTGGTGCGCAGCCGGTCGGCGATCTCGTGGACCTGGTACTCGCGGGCGCTGCGGTCGCGGCCGCCGTCGCCCAGGATCAGGGCGGCGAACTCGTCGCCGCCGAGGCGGGCCGCGGTGTCCCCGGCCCGGACGGAGTCCTGGAGCCGGCGGGCGGCCTCGACGAGCAGCTCGTCGCCGGCCTGGTGGCCGATGGTGTCGTTGACCGCTTTGAAGCCGTCGAGGTCGATGAAGAGCACGGCGGTGCTGTGGTCCCCGGCCCGCCGTCCGGTGAGGGCCTGGCGGACCCGGCGGGTGAACAGGGCCCGGTTGGGCAGGTCGGTGAGCGGGTCGTGCTCGGCGCTGTGCTGGAGCTGCGCCTGGAGCCGGACCCGCTCGGTGACGTCGCGGCTGTTCAGGATGAGGCCGCCCTGGTGGCGGTTGACGGTGGACTCCACATTGAGCCACTCGCCGCCGCCCGATCTGAACCGGCACTCGATGCGGGTGGTCGGCTCCTCGGTGGGCGGGGCGGCCAGGAAGCGGCGCACCTCGTGGACCACGCGGCCCAGGTCCTCCGGGTGGATCAGGGTGGCCAGCTCGGTGCCGACCAGCTCTTCCGCCTCGCGGCCGTAGACCCCGGCGGCGGCGGGGCTGACGTAGCGCAGGGTCCCGGTGGGCGCGGCGATCATGATGACGTCGCTGGAGCCCTGGACCAGGGAGCGGAAGTGGTTCTCCTTCTGGGCCAGTTCCTGGGTCAGCGCGATGTTGTCGAGCAGCATGATGCCCTGGCGGATGACCAGGGCGAGCACGACCGTGCAGCCCGTGAAGACGACGACCCGGTCGACCTTCCGGCCGTCCACCACGTTGTAGAGGATGCCGAGGGTGCAGACGGCCGCGGCGAGGTACGGGGTGAGGGCGGGCAGGGAGCCGGTGATGGGGCGGCTGTGCGGCCGCTCGGCGCGCGCGTGGGCGACGGGGTCGGGGAGGGGGTTCAGGCGGCGGGCGCCCCAGGGTGCGTACGCGAGGAGGAGCGAGCCGGCGAACCAGCCGGCGTCGAGGAGCTGGCCCGACTGGTACTCGGCGCTGAGCAGCGGCGAGGTGAACAGCGCGTCGCTCAGCACGGTCAGGGCGAGGGCGGCGATGGCCGTGTTCACGGCGGAGCGGTTGGTCTCGGAGCGGCGGAAGTGCAGCACCAGCACCATCGAGACGAGCGCGATGTCCAGGAGCGGGTAGGCCAGCGAGAGGGCCGCGCGCGGGACGCTGCCGGGGGCTCCGGACTGGGCGGTGCGCGCGGCGTGCGCGAGGGCCAGGCTCCAGGAGAGGGTGAGCAGGGAGCCGCCGATGAGCCAGGAGTCGAGTCCGAGGCAGACCCAGCCGGCGCGGGTGACCGGGCGCTTCGCGAGGACGAGCAGGCCCACGATGGCGGGCGGCGCGAAGCAGAGGAAGGCGAAGTCGGCGAGCGAGGGCTTCGGCACGGCCTCGCCGAGGACCACCTCGTACCAGCCCCAGACGGCGTTTCCACAGCAGCCCATGAGCGAGGAGAACGAGAACAGCAGCCAGGCCGGGCGCTCCCGGCTGTCGATGGACCGGGCGTACGTGAAACAGGAGACGGCGGCCAGCAGGCCGGCGGCGCTGAGCCCGAAGTCGCCCATGATCTCGGCGAGTTCGTCGGAGCCCCAGCCGAGGGCGGCGCCCACGGCATACCCGCTGCTGACCACCGCGAGGAGGAGCTGCATCGCCAGCCCCTTCGAGCCGCGACCGCTTCCGGCGAGGGGCTGGCGGGTCAGCAGCGCCGCCCCCGGGGTGCTCACCGGTCCCCCTCGCTGGCTGGTTCCGGCGCGGTCCAGTCCCGGCACCTTCGCCTCCGGCGGCTTCGCCGCATCGGATCCTTCGTCCATTGGCCGTGCATCGCCCGTCGCCCCCCAAAGTGTCCGATCACTCCCCAGCGCCAGACGTTCGTGGCGCAGCCCCTTGTTCCGGACGATACACCACTTTCGTCACTCAGGGACATAGTTTCTCTACGCTCCGTCACCAACAGGGGAGTTGTGTCCACCGAGCGCATCCGGACGAACGCGGAGCGTGCGCGCCGCTCGTCATTCCGTGATCAACACCGTGTTCTCCACGGGCTCTCCGGCGGCGAACCGGCGGAGCTGACGGGCCACCAGACGCTTGGCCCGCGGCTCGAACGCGGAGCTGCTGCCGCCCACATGGGGAGTGATCAGGACACCCGGAGCATGCCAGAGCGGATGGCCGGAAGGCAGTGGTTCCGGATCGGTGACGTCCAGTGCGGCGCGCAGCCGGCCCGACTCCACCTCCGCCAGAAGGGACTTGGTGTCGACGACGGGTCCGCGGGCCACGTTCACGAGCAGCGCGCCGTCCTTCATGCGGCCGAGGAACGCGGCGCCCGCGAGCCCCCTCGTCTCCTCGGTGAGCGGTGTGGAAAGGATCACCACGTCTGCCCCGGGCAGGAGTTGGGGCAGGTCGGCGAGGGCGTGCACCGGCCCGCGCGCCGTGGTGCGCGCCGTTCGCGCGACCCGGACGATCCGCTCGCACTCGAAGGGCGCGAGCCGGTCCTCGATGGCCGCGCCGACCGCCCCGTAGCCGATGATCAGTACGGACTTGTCCGCGAGGGCCTCGTAGAACCCGAAGCGCCACTCCTCGCGGTCCTGGCCGCGCACCATGCCGGGGATCCCGCGCAGGGAGGCCAGGACCAGGGTGAGGGCGAGCTCGGCGGTGCTCGCGTCGTGGACTCCCTTGGCGTTGCACAGCCGTACGCCGGGGGCCAGGTCGCCGAGGCCGCCCAGGACGTGATCGACCCCGGCGGTCAGGGTCTGGACGACCCGCAGGCGGGGCATCGCGGGCAGTGGGCGCAGGGTGACGGCCGGGGACTTCATGTACGGGGTGACGTAGAAGACGCAGGCGGCCGGATCGGCCGGGAAGGCCTCCTCGCCGTCCCAGTGGCGGTACCGGAAGGAATCGGGCAGGCCCTCGATCTCCTCGGCGGGGAAGGGGAGCCATACGTCGAGGGTCTCTGGAATCTCTGCAGTCATGATCAGGAGGCTATGCCAGGGGATCCGGATCGAGCCGTTAGTTTGTGTGCCGGAACCGGGCGGACCAGGCGGGATCAGGCGGGACCAGGGGGGACACGCGGTGGAGCGCAGGTCGATCGGGGCGGGGGCGCTGACGGTGGGTGCCGTCGGCCTCGGCTGCATGCCGATGAGCGGGGCGTACGCGCCCTCGCGCAGACGGCGCGAGGACTCGCTGCACACCGTGCACACGGCCCTCGACCTGGGGGCGAACCTGCTCGACACCGCCGACCTGTACGGCCCCTACACCAACGAGCTGCTGCTCGGCCGGGTGCTGCGCGAGCGCCGGCCCGACGCCTTCGTGTCCGCGAAGGCGGGGCTGCGGGCCGACGGGGTGCACGTGGTGGCCGACGGCCGCCCGGGGTACCTGCGGCGGGCCTGCGACGCCTCGCTGCGGCGGCTGCGCACCGACGTCATAGACCTGTACCAGCTGCACCGGGTGGACCCGGACGTGCCCGTCGAGGAGTCCTGGGGCGCGCTGGCGGAGCTGGTGGCCGCGGGGAAGGTGCGGGCGCTGGGCTTCTGCGCGCTGGGGGCGGGCACCGGACCGGGTGCGGGGCCGCGCGGGGACCGGGCGTACGAGGCGACCGTGCGGCACCTGGAGCGGGCGCAGCAGGTGTTCCCGGTGAGCGCGGTGCAGGCGGAGCTGTCGGTGTGGTCTCCGCAGGCGGCCTGGCGGCTGCTGCCGTGGTGCGCGGCGCGGGGGGTGGGGTTCCTGGCGGCGATGCCGCTGGGCAGCGGGTTCCTGACCGGGACGCTGGTCCCGGGCGAGGGGTTCGAGCCCGAGGACGTACGGGCCAGGCATCCGCGGTTCACGGCGTACGCGATGGCGGCGAACCAGGTGCTCGTGGCGGGGTTGCGGCGGGTTGCCCGGCGGCACGGGGACGGGGTCACGGCGGCCCAGGTGGCGCTGGCGTGGGTGCTGGCGCAGGGGCCGCAGGTGGTTCCGGTGCCGGGGACCGGGCAGGCGCGGTGGGCGGCGGAGAACGCGCGCGCGGCGGAGGTCCGGCTGACCGCCGAGGACCTGGTGGAGCTGTCGGAGCTGCCGGTGCCGATCGGGGCCTGAACCACTCGATCGAGTGTACGAGTGGCGGAACTTGGGGCATGGTCGGCGCTGTTGAGTCGTGTGAGGGCACGATCGGAGGACCGGAGGGGAGTACGGCGATGCGATACGGACACGACCGGGGACACGGGCCGGGACACGGGCAGGGGCAGCCTGAGGGCCCGGGGCAGGACCAGGGCCAGGGCCGGGTAGGGCCGCCGGTGCGGTCGTACGGCGGCCCGCGCGCCCGGGCCCGCGGGGTGCTCGCGGCGTTCGCCCTGGCCGGATGCGGGGCGCTGCTCGCGGCGGGGTGCTCGCCGCCGGCCGGCACCGGACCGCGGCCGGGCGACGCACCAGCGGGCACGGCGGCCGGCTCCGCGCCGCCGGGCGCCCCGGACGGGCCGTCCGCCTCCGCCGCCGCATCCGCCTCGGCGCCGGTCTCCGCGCCGCCGGCCAAGGGCCGGGTGACGGTGACCGGCGTGGCCGCCCAGGGCCTGGAATCCCCGTGGGGCGTGGCTCCGCTGCCCGACGGGAACCTGCTGGTCGCCTCGCGGGACAAGGGCACGATCAGCCGGGTGGACGTGAGCACGGGGGCGGTCACCCCGGTCGGCAAGGTGCCCGGGGTGGCCCCGGGCGGCGAGGGCGGCCTGCTGGGCCTGGCCGTGTCCCCTTCCTTCGCCTCGGACCTCATGGTGTACGCCTACTTCACCACCGAGTCCGACAACCGCATCGCCCGGCTGCGCTATGACGAGAAGAGACCGGCGGGCGATCAGCTGGGGGCGCCCGACACGGTGTTCAGGGGGATCCCCAAGGGGCTCGTCCACAACGGCGGGCGGATCGCCTTCGGCCCGGACAAGATGCTCTACGCCGGGACGGGCGAGACCGGGGAGGGCGGGCTGGCCCAGGACAAGAAGTCGCTGGGCGGGAAGATCCTGCGGATGACCCCGGACGGCGAGCCGGTGCACGGCAATCCCGAGGCCGACTCGGTCGTCTACTCCTACGGGCACCGCAATGTGCAGGGCCTCGCCTGGGACAAGGACAAGCGGCTGTGGGCGGCCGAGTTCGGGCAGGCCACCTGGGACGAGCTGAATCTGATCGAGCCCGGTGCGAACTACGGCTGGCCCGAGGCCGAGGGCAAGGCCGGCAAGCCGGGGATGCGCGATCCGGTGGCGGTGTGGAAGACCGACGAGGCCTCGCCGAGCGGGATCGCCTGGGCGCAGGGCTCCGTGTGGATGGCCGGACTGAAGGGGCAGCGGCTCTGGCGGATCCCGCTGGCCGGAGCGCAGCCGGTGGCGGAGCCCGAGGCGTTCCTGACGGGCGAGTACGGTCGGCTGCGCACCGTGGTGGCCCTCGGCGGGGACAGAATGCTGCTGGTCACGAGCGAGACGGACGGACGCGGGTCGCCGGAAACCGGAGACGACAGGATCCTGACACTGACGGTGGAGTGAGCGTCGGGCCCCGGCGGGGGACGAAAGGCAGGGTGGACGCGGTGTTCAACATGATCGAGGAGCTGTTCAGTCCGGGGCGCAAACACACGGACGAGGAGAAGAAGCGGCTGGAGCTTTCCCGGATCGACGTGAACGACGGCGACCCGGGAAAGGGTCCGATAGACCTGGACTCCGGCAAGGTGCTCATACGCGCCAAGGAGCACCCGGCGGCCTAGGCGGGGGCGCTCCTCACCGCGTCCGGGCCGTTGCCCGGGCCGGCTGCTGGGACGGCTGCTGGGACGCGGGGCCGAAGAGCCGGAGCCGGTGGGCCAGGGCGGCGGCTTCGCCGCGGCCCGCGACGCCGAGCTTCGCGAGGATGTTCGAGACGTGCACGCTGGCCGTCTTCGGGGAGATGAAGAGCTCCTCGGCGATCTGGCGGTTGGTGTGGCCCACCGCGACCAGGCGCAGCACGTCCCGTTCGCGGCTTGTCAGGCCCAGCGCCTCGACCGGGTCGGTGTCCGGAGCGAGCAGGGCCCCGGCGGCGTGCACGGGGGTGAGCGGGAGCCTGGCGCGCTGCGCGAGCAGGGCCAGGTCCTCGCGGAGCCTGCGGGCGCCCAGCTGCTCGGCGGTGGCGTAGGCCTCCTGGAACAGCCCGGCGGCGGCTTCGCGGTCCCCGCCGGGCGCGAGCAGGGCTTCCACGAGCCGGTACCGCGCCCTGGCGAGCAGGTAGGGGCGCTCCAGGGGGCGTACGGCCGCTTCCACGGCCGTCCAGTCCGCGACGGTGTCCCGGGCCTCGGCGCGCAGCAGCTCGGCCCTGAGGTACTCGGAGTGGGCGTTCCACACCGGCACCGGGGTGGCCAGGGTCCGGGCCGCGGCGCGCAGCACGGTCAGCGCCTCCTCCCGGCCGGCCTCCGCGGCCGGCAGGCCGCGGGCCTCGGCTTCGGCCGAGGCGGCGGCGAGCAGCAGCGGCCAGGCGTAGCGGTGGTTGCCGAGCGGGAAGCCGCGCTCGATGACGGCGGCCACCTCGCTGCGGACGTCGGCTATCCGGCCCTCCCCCGCGGCCACCCCGATCACGAGGCGGGACAGCGGGATCTGGTGCTGGGGCTGGCCGTCGTGGGATCCGAAGTGGGCGCGGGCGGCGGTGAGCTGGGCGGCGGCCTCGGCGAGTTCACCGCGGGCCAGGGCCAGGTAGGACAGCCTTCCGGCCGCGGCGGCGCGCGGGGCGGCTCCGCTGCTGACGAGGGCCAGGGTGCGCCGGGCCTCCGACGCGGCCTCTTCCCAGCGGCCGAGGCTGTACAGGCTCTCCGCCATGTTCCCGCGGACCCAGGCCTCGGAGTCCATCAGCTGGGACTTCTTGACCAGTGCGACACCTTGTTCGGCCAGTTCCACGGCTTCGCGGGACCGGCCCAGGCCTTCCAGATGAGAGGTGAGGTTGATGTGTGCACGTCCCGCCAGCATGCCGAGTCCGAGAGCGGCGGCCCGGTCCTTGACCGCGTACATCTCGGCGAGTCCGCGTTCGGGTGCGCCCGTGTCGACGAGCAGGCTGCCGACGGTGATCCGGGCGTTGAGCTCGGTGTCCTCGGCGCCGACCATCCGCGCGTACTCCACTGCGCGTTCGGCGGCGACCAGGTTGTCGGGTCCCGGTGTGTGGAGCATACCCCAGCTCGCGGCCCGGACCAGGACGTCGGCGTGCACCTGGGACGGGGGCAGCCCGCGGACGAGTTCCTGGGCCTTGGCGAGCTCTTCCCAGCCGTCGCCGCGGCCGAGGCCGGTGATCAGCCGGGAGCGTTCGGTCCAGAACCAGGCGGCGCGCAGCGGGTCGTGTCCGTCGTCCAGCGACCGCAGGGCCGTTTTGGTGAGCTTCAGCGCACGCTCGCGTTCGCCGCCGAAGCGGGCCGCGACGGTGGCTTCGGCCAGCAGGTCGAGGCGTTGCAGCGGGGTGGTCTCCGGGTCGCAGCCGCAGGGCGGGTAGACCTCGGTGTAGTCCGCCGGGCGCAGCGCTGCGCGCACGTCCTCCGGTACGGCCTCCCACAGTTCCATGGCGCGCTCCAGCAGGCGCAGCTGCTCGGAGTAGGCGTGCCGGCGCCGGGCGGCCACCGAGGCCGCGAGCACGGCGGGCAGGGCCTTGGCCGCATCGTTGGCGTAGTACCAGTAGGTCGCGAGGCGGATGACCCGCTCCTCCGCGCGGATCAGGGTGTCGTCCTGTTCGAGCGCCTCGGCGTAGCGGCGGTTGACGCGGGCGCGCTCGCCGGGCAGCAGGTCGTCGGAGACGGCCTCGCGGACCAGGGAGTGGCGGAAGCGGTAGCCGTCGCCGTCGGAGGTGGCGAGGAGGATGTTGGCGCCGACCGCCGAGCGCAGGGCCTCGATCAGTTCGTCCTCGGTGAGCCGGGTGACGGCGCGCAGCAGGGCGTACTCCACCGTGGAGCCGCCTTCGGCGACGATGCGCACGACGCGCTGCGCGGGGTCCGGGAGGACTTCGACGCGGACGAGGAGCAGGTCGCGCAGGGATTCGGTGAGACCGGTGAGGCAGCCGCCGGCGCGGGAGGCGACGAGTTCCTCGACGAAGAAGGCGTTGCCGTCGGAGCGGTCGAAGACCGATTCGACGAAGTCCTCGGCGGGCTGCGAGGCGAGGATCCCGGCGAGCTGGCGGCGCACTTCGGCCCGGTTGAAGCGGGACAGCTCGATGCGCTGGACGGTGCGCAGCCGGTCGAGTTCCGCGAGGAGCGGGCGCAGCGGGTGGCGGCGGTGGACGTCGTCGGCGCGGTAGGTGGCGACGACGACGAGCCGGCCGCTGCCGAGCGCGCGGAAGAGGTAGGAGAGCAGGTGCCGGGTGGAGGTGTCCGCCCAGTGCAGGTCTTCCAGGACGAGGACGACGGTGCGGTCGGCGGCGAGGCGTTCCAGCATCCGGGCCGTCAGCTCGAAGAGCCGGGCGGTGCTTTCCTCGTCGTGCGGGCCGCGCGGGGTCTCGCCGAGTTCGGGGAGGATGCGCGCGAGTTCGTCCTCCTGGCCGACGGCGGCTGCGGCCAGTTCCTCGGGGAGGAGGCGGTGCAGGGTGCGCAGGGCCGTCGAAAACGGGGCGAAGGGAAGTCCCTCCGCCCCGATCTCCACACAGCCCCCGACGGCCACGACCGCGCCGCGGCGGTCGGCCTCGCAGAGGAACTCCTCGGTGAGGCGGGTCTTGCCGACCCCGGCCTCGCCGCCTATGAGCAGTGCCTGCGGCTCCTGGCCGGCGGCGCGCGTCAGGGCGTCGGTGAGTACGGCCAGTTCGTCGGCTCGGCCGACGAACACCGGGCTGACAGATCGGGTCTCCACGCCGCCGAGCATCGCACAGGGGCGCTGCTCATCGGCACTGGATATCGGTGCGCTTCTCATCACGTGCCGGTTCGCACGGTGTCGCGACGCGGGCTACGCGGCGCGGGTGAACCGGCCGCGGTGCCCTCTCACCGACCCCTCCGGTTCCTGGCTGCGGGAGAAGCGGCGGCGGGCCTTCTTCGCTTCGCGGACCAGACGGTAGGCGTCGGCCTCGCGGATGAGGTCGTCGCGGCGGGCGGTGGCGATCTCGTACTCGAACATCTCGTGCTCCCTGGTTTGCGTTTCCCGGACACCTCGTTCGGTGTGATCCAAGATTCGCGCCCCAGGGGGTGCCGGCACATCGGGAGCATGCCGCATCTGCACGGGCGGGGGTGCCTTAGGCCGGGACCCAGGGTCCCTGAGGTGGCCTAAGGCAGTGCCTAGGCAGGCCCGCCGGGCAGCGGCGGACGGCCTAGGCGGGCCTTCGTGCGACGGCGAACGGACTAGGCGGCGGGGGCCACCGGGAGGGAGAGGACGTACATGAACGCGAAGGCGAGCACACCGATGGCGGCGACGACCACGGCGGCCCAGGACACGGAGCGGACCCAGGTCGGGAGGGTGCGGCCGGGGGCGCCGAAGGCCGGGCGGGCCAGCACGAAGACGGCGATGAGCAGCGCGATCGTCGACAGGACGCCGTTGAACAGGGCGGTCATGTGCCAGGCGTTGCCGTACAGCGCCTCGATCTTGTCCTCGGTGGTGGTGGCGGTCGCGGAGCTGATCTGGCCCTTGAGGGTCTCGCGCTCGCCTATGACGCGGGAGGTCCAGCTGCCGCTGAGGGCGACCAGGCTGAGACCGGCGGCGACGATCGCGGAGGCTCCGGAGGCGACACCACTGCTCTTCTGCTCTTCGGCCTCGGCGTCGAGCTCGTCCAGCTCCTCGTCGAGGTCGGCGTCGAGCTCCTCGCCCGGCACCTCCTCCGTGACGGCGGTGTCCGCGGCGGCCGGGGCGGTCGTCTCGTCGGTGGCGGCCTTCTTCAGGTCGGCCGGGGAGGAGTCCGCCTCGGGAGCGGTCGGGGCGGGGGTCTTGGTGGTGTCCATGCGGGGCACCGTAGGCGGCTTTTCTGAGAGGTTCCTGAGAATCCGTCCGGGCAGCCCGCGGCGCCCCGCCCCGGTCCCCCGGAGGACTCGGGGCGGGGCGGCGGCGGGAGGGCGCGGGCGGTGGGTGCGCGGGTGCTTGCGCGGGTGCTTGCGCAGGTGGGTGCGCAGGTGGGTGCCCGGGTGGTTATTACGCGGAGCGGGCCGCGGACCACTCGTCGGCGAGGATCGCCCAGAGCTCGGTGTCCTGGCGGACGCCGCGGTGGAGGTGGTTCTGGCGCATGACGCCTTCACGGGTCATGCCGAGGCGCTCGGCCACGGCGAGGCTCTTCTTGTTGCCGGTGGCGGCGTGCCATTCGATGCGGTGCATGCCGCGCTCGCCGAAGGCGTAGTCGATGAGGACTCGGCAGGCCTTCGTCACGAGCCCGCGGCCGGCCGCGGCGGGCTCCAACCAGCAGCCGATCTCGCAGTTGCCCGTCCCCGCGTCGAAGGCCGGGAAGAGCACCCCGCCGACGAGGGTGCCGTCGAGCCTGATCCCGAAGAACCGCGCGCCGTCCTCCCCCGCCGTGATGGCGTACTTGGCCAGCAGGGCCCGGGCGGACTCCAGGTCGGCGGAGCGGTCCGGGAAGCCGACGTACTGGCCGATGAACTCGCGTCCGCGTTCGATGTGGGCGAAGAACTCCTCGGCGTGCCGGGCTTCCAGCGGGAAGAGCTGGGCGTCGTCGGCGAGGTCTATCGAGAACATGCGCGTTCTTCCTTGGGTATCGAGCGGCGGGTGGCCGGATTACCGGGAGCTGGTCGCGGGCTCGGCCGCGTCCTCGCTCGTGACGGGGTCCGCGCCGGGCCGTTGCAGGGGAAGTTTCGCATGCGGACGGCGCTCCGGGGGCTCGATGCTGATCTTCGGGAGCCGGCGGTCCAGCCAGGCCGGCAGCCACCAGTTGGCCCCGCCGAGCAGGTGCATCAGGGCCGGGACGAGGAGGGTCCGCAGGACGAAGGCGTCGAGGGCGACGGCTACGGCGAGCGCGATGCCGAACATGGCGATGAGCCGGTCGCCGCTGAGCACGAAGGCCAGGAAGACCGAGATCATGATGACGGCCGCCGAGTTGATCACCCGGCTGGTCTCGGCGAGGCCGACGCGCACCGCCCGCTTGTTGTCGCCCGTCTCCAGCCACTCCTCGTACATCCGGCTGACGAGGAAGACCTGGTAGTCCATGGACAGCCCGAAGAGCACCGAGACCATGATCACGGGGAGGAAGGGCTCGATCGGCCCCGCGCTGCCCAGCCCCAGCGGTTCGCTGCCCCAGCCCCACTGGAAGATCGCGACGACCACTCCGAAGGAGGAGGCGACGGCGGCGACGTTCATGACGGCCGCCTTGACCGGGATGCCGATGGAGCGGAAGGCCAGCAGCAGGAGCACGCAGCCGAGCGTGATGACCACCCCGACGAAGAGCGGCAGTTTGCCGACGATGACCTCGGCGAAGTCGTCGTACCCGGCCGTCACGCCGCCGACGTGGACCTGCATGGAGGTGTCGTGGCCGGCCCGCGGGATGACGTCCTCGCGCAGCCTGTCGACCAGCTCGCTCGTGGACCGGGACTGCGGGGAGGAGTCCGGTACGACGGTGACCACGGCGGTGTCGCCACTGCGGTTGAAGACCGCCGGTCCCGCGGCGGCCACGCCCCGGGTCGTACGGATCGACTCGGCCAGCGCGTCCACGGCGACCCGGTCACCGGCCCCGCCGAGGCGGGCGACCACGGTCAGCGGGCCGTTCATCCCCGGGCCGAAGCCCTCCGCGAGCAGGTCGTAGGCCTTGCGGGTGGTGGAAGCGGCCGGGTTGTTGCCCTGGTCGGAGGTGCCGAGGTGGAGGGAGAGCGTGGGCAGCGCCAGCACCACCATGACCGCCGTGGCGACCAGGCCGAGCAGCTTCGGGTGGCGCTCGACGAAGGCCGACCAGCGGGCGGCGAAGCCGGTCACCGCCTCGGGCAGCGGCCCCTCGGCGGCCAGCTTGCGGCGCTCGCGGCGGGACAGGGCGCGCATGCCGATGTACGAGAGCAGCGCGGGCAGCAGGGTCACCGAGGCGGCGACCGTCAGGACCACGGTGAGGGAGGCGGCGATGGCGACGCCGTTGAGGAAGCCCAGCCGGAGCACCAGCATGCCGAGCAGCGCGATGCAGACGGTGGCCCCGGCGAAGACCACGGCCCGGCCGGTGGTGGCGACGGCGTTCTCGGCGGCCTCCGCGACCGGGAGCCCGCGCTTGAGGCCCTTGCGGTGGCGGGTCACGATGAACAGCGCGTAGTCGATGCCCACTCCGAGGCCCACGAGGGTGCCGAGCATCGGAGCGAAGTCGGCGACCGGCATCGCGTGGCCGAGGAGGGTGATGCCGAAATAGGCGGTGCCCACACTGACCAGGGCGGTCGCGATGGGCAGCAGGCTGGCGGCCGGCGACCCGAAGGCCAGGAACAGCACCACCGCGGCGATGGCCACCCCGATGACCTCGGCGAGGTGCGCGGAGGGGGCTTCGGTGAGGCCGATGGCGCGCCCGCCGAGCTCGACCTGGAGCCCGTCGGCCTGGGTCACCGGATTCCGCGCGGCATCGACGACGGCCTTCGCCTCACCCTTCGGCACCGAGTCGGCCTGCCGGTCGAAGGTCACCACGGCGTAGGCGGTGCGCCCGTCGGGGCTGATCCGGGCCCCGCTGTCGGGCCCGGGACCGTAGGGGCCGGCCACCGATCCGACACCGGGCAGCCCGGCTATGGAGTCCAGCGCCCGCGTCATCCGCTCCTGCACGGCCGGCGTCCGCACGCTCTGCCCGTCCGGAGCCCGCCACACGACGGTGTCGGTATCGCCGCCCTGCCCATGGAACCCTTCCCGCAGCAACGCGTGCGCCTTGGCGGACTCGGTGCCGGGGACCTCGTAGTCGTTGGAGAACGCGCTCCCGGCGCCGACCGCGGCAGCGGCGGTCCCTCCGAAGGCGAGCAGCCAGATCAGGACGGCAACGAGTCGGTGCCGCATGCACCAGCGTGCGAGGGCTGACAACGGACGGGCTCCCTGGTGGTTCGGATCCTTACCGGGGAACGGCCCGTCGGAAAGAACACGTGAACACTGAAACTGAACGCTGGGCGTGGTCTACACCTCCACGATCTCAGCGCGGCATGATCGTTGGCGGCCTACGTGGGCAGCGTCACAGGCGTTCGGGCAGGTGCGGGACCATGGTCACACGGGGTTCGGAGCGGAGGTCCGGCCGGACTGGCCGTCGGACTCGGGGGCGGGCTCGTGGCCGGGCTCGACGTCGGACGTTTAGTCGGACGCTTAGTCGGACGCTTCGTCCGCGCGGTAGCCCGGCAGCGAGGGCCAGCGCACGGTGAGCACCACCGAGTCCTCCTCCGCGTACCAGGAGTGGTCGACTCCGCGTCCCCAGACGACGTAGTCCCCCTGTTCGGCCAGGACGACGTTCCGGCCGGGGAACTCCAGCCGGAACCGGCCGCTGATCAGTACCTGCAATGCCGTACGGGACTCCCCGTGGACCCAGCCGGCCCGCTCCTCACCCTTGGGGTGGACCCCCCACTTGATCTCCACGTCCTCGCTGTGGCGGGGATCGCCGGGCTCCTTGAAGTGCCCCAGCAGCCAGCCCCGGTCGGCGGCGGCGTCGGGGGCGGCCTTGCCGGTGTAGATCGAGGGGTGGGTGGGGCTCACGGGGTGGGTGGGGTTGCTCACGGGGTGAGGTTAATGCAGTTGTCGGACCCGTCGGCGGCTGGTCAGCTGGCCGGATGACGATGGATCCAGATGCCCTGCTGAAGGTGCGCGACGAGTTCGACACCGTGATGCGACGGGAAGCCCTACCCGACACCAGTGACGCCCGCGTGGAACGGGCCGGCGCGGTCGTACGCCAGATCGCGCCCGGTCCCGGAGGGAACACGGTGCTCTGGTCGGACCTCGACGAGCGCACCGCGGATGCGGTGATCGCGGAGCAGGTGGCGTTCTTCACGGAACTGGCGGATCGGGGCGAGGTCCCGTCGGCGGAGTTCGAGTGGAAGCTGTACGACCACGACCGCCCCGCAGACCTGGGGGACCGGCTGCGCGCGGCCGGCTTCGTGGCGGAGCCCGCGGAAACCCTCCTGGTCGGGCGGGTGGCCGACCTCGCAGCCCTGTCGGTGGAGCCGCCGGCGGGCATCACGCTGCGGGTGGTGACCGACGAGGAGGGCGTCGACCTGATGATGGAGGCCCACCGCCACGCCTTCGGCGCGGATCGCCCCCGCATCAAGGACCTGATGCTGAACCTGCTGAGGGACGAGCCGGACACCATCGAAGCCGTCGTCGCGATGGCGGGCGACACCCCGGTGAGCGCGGCCCGGATGGAGATGCGCCCGGGGAGCCCCTTCGCGGGCCTGTGGGGCGGCGGCACGGTCCCGGAGTGGCGGGGCCACGGCATCTACCGCCTCCTGGTCGCCCACCGCGCCCGCGTGGCGGCGGAGCGAGGCATCCGGTACCTCCAGGTCGACGCCTCGGAGGACAGCCGCCCGATCCTGGAGCGGCTGGGCTTCGACGTACTGGGGGTGACGGTGCCCTGGGTTTGGGAGGGGTAGGGGGGTGCAGCACTGCCCCCCTACGCCGCCAGCTCGATCCCCCTGCGGGTCAGCTTCAGCGTGTAGACCGTGTCCCTGCTGAGCAGGCGGCTCACGCCCGTTGCCAGGGCCACGGCCAGCATGAAGGGGGCTATCAGGGTGTATTCGCCGGTCAGTTCCACCATGATGACCACCGCCGTGATCGGGGCGCGGGCGCTGCCCGCGAAGACGGCGGCCATGCCGACCAGGGCGAAGGCGGGGGCGTTGGCCGGGGAGGTCAGGAGGCCGAAGGCCGCGCCGAGGGTGGCTCCGATGAAGAGAGACGGGGCGAAGACTCCGCCCGAGCCGCCGATGCCCATCGTGGTGCTCGTCGCCAGGATCTTGCCCAGCATCAGGAGCAGCAGCAGGCCCAGGGCGTACTTCCCGTGGACCGCGCCCTCCAGGACGGGGTAGCCGACTCCGTACATCTGGGGCAGCGCGAGCAGGATCAGGCCGAGCAGCAGGCCGCCGACCGCGGGGCGCAGCCATTCCGGGCCGCGCCACAGCCGGTCGCACAGGTCCTCGGCCACGTACAGGAAGCGCGTGAAGCCGATGCCGACGGTTCCGGCGAGGATTCCGAGGGCGGCGAAGAGGAGGTACTGCGCGGGGTGTCCTGCGTGCATCACCTCCAGGACCAGGAACGGCCGGTCGCCGAAGACCGCGCGGGCGATGGCGCAGGCCGTGACGGAGGCGAGGGCGAGGTGGCCGAAGGTGCGGGAGGACCAGCGGCGGAGGATGAGTTCCATCGCGAAGACCACGCCGGCGAGCGGTGCGTTGAAGGTGGCCGCGATGCCGCCGGCCGCGCCGCAGGCGAGGAGCAGTTTGGTGTGTTCCTCGTTGGACTTCAGCAGCCGTCCGAGGGTGGAGCCGAGTGCCGCGCCGATCTGGACGATGGGGCCTTCGCGGCCGACGGAGCCGCCGCCGCCGATGCACAGGGCGGAGGCGAGGGATTTGACGGCGGCGACGCGGCCCTTGATCTGTCCGCCGTTGCGGGCGACGGCCAGCATGACCTCGGGGACCCCGTGCCCGCGGGCCTCGCGGGCGTAGCGGTGGACGAGGGGGCCGTAGACGAGGCCCGCGACGACGGGGGCGAGCAGGATGAAGTACGGCCCGAGGAAGGGTATGCCGGGGTGGGCGGCGTGGCCGGCGTCCGCGTAGTCGGCGTGGCCGGAGAGCAGCTCCGTCGCCCCGATCACCATCCACCGGAAGAGCACGGCTCCGACGCCCGCGCCGATGCCGATGAGCAGCACGGGGCCGAGGGTCTTCAGGTGGGACATGTGGGTGGTGTCGGTGATGCGGGTGATACGGGTGATACGGGTGATGCGGGTACGACTTTGCGGCATATGTTCAGTTTAGGAACAAAAAACGGAACGCAGCTAGGGGCGAACGCCTTCCACCCCCCGGGACCAACGGGGCAAGATCTCAGCCATGGCTGCCACAGAACCCGCTCACCGCGTCGGCCCGCCCCTCACCGGCGGCGAGCGCGAGACGCTCCGCGCGTACCTCGACTTCCACCGGGCCACCCTCGCCTGGAAGTGCGAGGGCCTCACCGACGAGGAGCTGCGCCGCCAGTCGTCCCCGCCCTCCACGCTGTCCCTGCTCGGGCTGGTGCGGCACATGGCGGAGGTGGAGCGGCACTGGTTCCGGCGCACCTTCGGCGGGGCGGACGTCCCCCACCTGTGGTCGGACACCCATGACTTCCAGGCCGCCTACGACACCTCCGGCTCGACCCGCGCCGAGGCCTTCGCGGCCTGGCGGGAGGAGGTCGAGCACGCCCGCGCGGTGGAGGCGGCCGCCGAGTCCCTGGAGGTGACGGTGCGCGTGGAGAAGTGGGAGGAGGACGCCTCGCTGCGCCTGCTCATGCTGCACATGATCCACGAGTACGCCCGCCACAACGGCCACGCCGACTTCCTCCGCGAGGCCGTCGACGGCACCACGGGCGCCTGAGGCCGCCCTTCCCCCGCGAGCCACACATGTTCGTACCGCGGTCGCACCTTGACCGCCACCCACCCGCGCCGGGAAGCTGATCCCCAATCAAACAATTGGCGCTGGGGGGAAATTGACCAGCCAGAATCTGCACATCGGACCGGACTCGGCAGCAGACCGCTACCGACTGCTCCGGTCCATCGGGCGCGGCGGGGAGGCCGTGCTCTATCTCGCGGAGATAGAACTCGCGGGAGGATCCGAGCCCGTCGTCGTGAAGGTGCTCGACTCCAAGACCACGATCACCCCGGACGTCTTCGACCGGATCAGCCAGAAGTGGAACGAGCAGGCCGAACTGCTGCGCTTCGTCCACCGGCCCGGTGTCGTGGGCGTGCGCGAGCATTTCGAGGGGCCGCCGATCCACCGGCCCGGGGAGTCCTCGACGCTGACCGGGCGGGCCCTGGTCCTGGTCATGAACCACGTCGACGGACTCGACCTGCGCGACTGGCGGGCCGAGCGGACCCTCGCCACCGCCGCCGAGCGGCGCGAGGTGATGCGCACGCTGGAACAGCTGGCCGACGTACTGGACTGGCTGCACTCGGGGAAGGCCACCCCCTCGGGGCGCCAGGTGATCCACGGGGACCTGTCGCCGGGCAACGTCATGGTCGACGCGCACGGGCAGGCCACCCTGGTGGACTTCGGCCTCAGCAAACTGACCGCCGACCACCAGACGGCCGAGGTGTGGTTCACGCAGGGCTACGCGGCGCCGGAGGTCTTCGAGGGGAAGCGGACCCCGGGCGCGGACCGGTACGCCTTCGGGGCCATCGCGTACTTCCTGCTGAGCGGGGAGTCCCCGCCCTCGACGCCCGAACTGCTGGCGCACGCGCTGGTACGGCTGCCGCAGTTCGCCGTACTGGACGCGGAGCAGCGGGCGCGGATCGCCTCCATCTACGCCGCCGACCCGCTGAAGCGTCCGGTGAACCTGGCGGGCTGGATGAAGGACATCCGCCGCGCGGTGGTGTCCACGACCAGCTCCACCTCGCAGCGGGTGGTCCATGACGCGGTGCCGGTCCCGGCCGCGCCGCCTGCCGTACCCCTGGCCGTTCCCCCGGTTCCGGCGGCGGCCCCGCCGAAGCCGGTGGCCCCGCCCCAGCAGCCGGCGCAGCAGCCGTCGGTGCCGGCGGCCGCTCCGGCCGGCCCCGCAGGCCCGCCGGCGGGTCCGCCGACCGGTGCCCCGACCGGTGCCCCGGCAGGCCCCCCGGTGCTGCCCGCGTACACCCCGCCGCCCGCCGAGCCCCTGTACGCCCAGCCCGCGTACGCCCAGCCGCCGGTCCAGGCGAGCGTGCCGCCGGGGTACGGGCCGGCGGCGCCCGCGGCCCTCTCCGCCACGGAACCGGCCCCCGAGCCGCCCCCGCGCAAGCGGCGGCGGACCGGGCTGGTGCTCGGGGCGGTGCTCACGGTGCTGGTGGTGGCCGCCGGCGTGGTGGCCGGGGTCAAGTACCTGGGCGACAAGGACCGGGACGGCTCGAACACGGCGGCCGGTGGGGACAAGGCGGGCGCGGCGTCCGTATCCGTACCCGCGTCCGACAGCCCGACCCCCACTCCGACGCCGAGCCCTTCCGAATCCGACTCGGCCGAGCCGACGACCCAGCCCACCGCGACCGGTTCGGAGCCCCCGTCGGGGGTGGCGCCGGGCGTGAAGGCGGCCGATCTGACCGTCATGTCCCCCGTGAAGGACCTGGGCGGGTTCACCGTCGGGCCGGCAAAGATCAACACCAAGCAGTACGGGGCCGCGTTCATCCAGGAACGCAACTGCGACTACGACGCGCTCGCGGAGTTCGACCTCAACCGGGCCTGGAAGACCCTGGAGTTCACCGCGGGGATCGACGACGGCTCGGAGAACGAGAAGGGCCGGGTCAGCATCTCGCTCGACGGCCAGCCCGCCTCCTTCTCCGAACTCGTGGAACTGGGCAAGCCGATCACCCACACCGTGGATGTGAGCGGCGCCCTGCGGCTGCGCATCAAGGTGGACAAGGGCTGCGACAACGGCACGGTCGTCATCGCCGCACCCGAGCTCAAGCGCTGACGCCGGGCTCTGACACCGGGCGCTGACACCGGCCCCACCCCGCGGGCCCGGACACGAACGGCGGCCCCGCACCGGATCTCCGG
>NZ_JBHXKA010000125.1:0-23736 GCF_042722885.1 Streptomyces sp. NPDC058401 | reverse complement strand
GCTACATGCAGCGCCCGCAAACGGGGTCCGGGGCGGAGCCCCGGTTTCGGGAAGGGGCGGGGTGGGGGAAAGCTCCGCGCAGCGGACGCCGCTACAGCAGGCCGTGCCGCATGGCGGTCGTCACCGCGGCCGTGCGGTCGGCGACCTCCAGCTTGCCGAAGATGCGCAGCATGTGCGTCTTGACCGTGGACTCGGCCACGAAGAGACGGCGGCCGATGTCCGCGTTCGTCGCCTTCTCCGCGACCAGCCGCAGCACCGCCACCTCCCGCTCGGAGAGCCGCGGCAGCGACGGCCGGGCGCGGAGCCGGTCCACCAGCCGGCCCGCCACCGTCGGCGCGAGAACCGTCTCGCCCCGCACGGCCGCCCGGACCGCGGCCGCCAGTTCCGCCCGCGCCATGTCCTTCAGCAGGTAGCCCGCCGCCCCCGCCTCCACCGCCCGCAGGATGTCCCGGTCCTCCTCGTACGTGGTCAGCACCACGACCCGTACCGGCAGCCGGGCCGCCGTGATGCGGGCGATCGATTCGACTCCGTCGCCGCCCGGCATCCGCAGGTCCATCAGGATCAGGTCCAGGCCGCCTCCGGGGGCCAGCCGCGCGGCCAGGGCCTCCGCCTGCGGACCGTTCGCGGCCTCCGCGACGACCTCCAGGTCCGGTTCGGCGCTGAGCATGCCGCGCAGCCCCTCCCGTACCACCGGGTGGTCGTCGGCCAGCAGGATGCGGATCATCTCGTACGGCTCCTCAGCGGATCGGGAGGGTGACGGTGACGGTGGTGCCGGCCGAGGCGGCGCTGTCGACCGCGGCCGTGCCGCCGATCTCGGCCGCGCGGGCGGACAGGCCCCGCAGGCCGTAGCCCGGTGCGGGGGCGGCCGGGTCGAAGCCCCGGCCGGTGTCCCGGACCGTGAGGGTCAGGGCGGAGGCGCCGTAGGCGAGGGACACCGTGCAGCGGGCCAGCGGTCCGGCGTGCTTGGCCGCGTTCGACAGGGACTCCTGGCAGGAGCGCAGGGCCACCACCTCCAGGACCGCGGCCAGCGGCCGGACCTCCCCGGTCACCGAGACGGCCGCCGGCGGATCCTGCCGGGCCGCGAGCCGCCGTACCGCGTCGGGCAGCGAGCCGCCGTCGAGATCGGCGGGCGCGCCGCCCGCCACCAGGGCGCGGGCCTCGGCCAGGTTCTGCCGGGCGGTGACGGCCATCAGTTCCAGATGGTGCCGGGCCCGCTCCGGATCGGTGTCCAGCTCCGACTGCACGGCCTGTACGAGCATCAGCAGACTGGTGAAGCCCTGGGCGAGGGTGTCGTGGATCTCGCGGGACATGCGTTCCCTTTCGGCGTGGGCGCCGCGTTCGGCGGAGAGCCGGGCCACCTCCTCCCGGCTGGCGTCCAGTTCCGCGATGAGGGAGGCCCGGTCCTGGCTCTGCTCGATGATCCGGACGGTCCAGGCACCGAAGAAGGCGGAGAAGGCGAAGGTGACGAGCGCGCTGATCGCGCTCACGAAGAGGTGGATGCCCTCCGGCCGCCACAACAGTGCCCAGCCGGCCACCGGCAGCAGCGACACCAGGGCCACCGCACCGATCGCGCGCCGCAGGGGAAGCAGCATGAAGCACTGCGGGACGAGGGCGAAGGTGATCAGCCGGGTCTCGCCGGCGAGGGAGGCGGCGGGCAGGAAGAGGGCCAGCGCCACGCCCAGGTAGCGGGTGGTCGAGCGGGGTTCGGCGCCGGGCGCCCGCACGAGGAGCGGGCGTCCGGCGCTGAGGAACCAGGGGACCAGGAGGGCGAGCAGGCCCACCGCGAGGACCCGGTACGGCAGCGCCGGGAAGTCCGCGCCGAGGATGAAGGCCGCGGTGGCGACCCACACGACCGCGAAGTAGAGGACCCACGGCCCGAACGCGCGGTCCCAGACGTGGGACTCGCGCGCTCCGGCCGCCTTGGCGAAGACGGTCAGCCGTCGCGGTGGCTCTTCCACCTGAAGGTCAGCAGGCACAGCACCAGCCCTCCGACGACCCAGGCCCCCAGGACCAGGGCGACCCGCCCATACTCCCAGCCGCCGGCCTGTTCGAGAACGGCCGCGGACTCGGGCAGGAACACGCCCCGCAGCCCCTGGCACATCCACTTGAGCGGGAACAGCGCGCCGATGTTCAGCAGCCAGTCGGGGATCTGGTTGACCGGGATGTAGACGCCGGAGATGAACTGGAGGACCAGGAAGGGCAGGACGACCACCGAGCTCGCGCTCTTGCCGGACTTGGGCAGACTGCTGATGGCGATGCCGAGCAGGGCGCAGCCGGCCAGACCGAGGACGAAGATCCAGCCGAAGGTGAGCCACTTCCCGGTGGTGGCCGGGAGGTCGAGGCCGAAGAGGGTCATGCCGACGAGCAGCAGGATCGCGGTCTCGGCGAGCCCGGTGGCGAGCACCATCCAGACCTTGCCGAGGAAGTACGCGGCCGGGGGCATCGGGGTACCGCGCAGGCGCCGCAGCACCTTCTCGTCGCGTTCGACGGCGATGGAGATGCCGAGGGACTGGAAGCTGGTGGACATGATTCCGGCGGCGACCATGCCCGCCGCGTAGAGCTGGGAAGCGTTGATCCCGGTTCCCTCGACCGTGCCGCTGAAGATCGAGGCGAAGAGGGCGAGGAAGACGATGGGGAAGGCGAAGGTGAAGATCACGGCGTCGCGCTGACGGGCGAACTGCTTGATCTCCAGGGCCCCTCGGGACAGGCCCAGGGCCCAGGCGCCGGGCAGGGCCGGGGCCGGCTTGGTGACGTCGGTGCTCATCGGGCTTCCTCCGGCTGCGTGAGGGCGGGCCGTCCGGGGCGGCTGTCGGGGCCGGCCTGGTCGGGCAGGTCCGCCCGGTCGAGCCGGCCCGTGAGGCGCAGGTACACGTCCTCCAGGGTGGGCCGGGCGATCTTCAGCCCCGGGATCTCGCCGTCGAAGCGGGCCGCCAGCTCGGTGACGGTCCGGGTGGGGGTCCCGGTGGCGATGCTGCGCGGGGTGCCGTCCGGGTCGGTCCACTCGACGGTGGCGCCGGAGCCGAAGCGGGTGCGGAGCTCGGCCGGTACCCCCTCGGCGACCACCCGGCCGCGGGCGATCACCGCGAGGCGGTCGGCGAGGGCCTCGGCCTCTTCCAGGTAGTGCGTGGTGAGCAGGACGGTCGTGCCGCCGTCGGCGAGCTGCCGGATCAGCTCCCAGAACTGCCGCCGGGCCGCCGGGTCGAAGCCGGTGGTCGGCTCGTCCAGGAGCAGCAGCTCGGGGTCTCCGATGACGCCGAGCGCCACGTCGAGGCGGCGCCGCTGGCCGCCGGACAGCCCCTTCACCCGTTCGTCGCGCTTGTGCTCCAGGCCCACGAGGGCGATGACCTCGGCCGGGTCCCGAGGGGCCGGGTAGTAGCGGGCGAAGTGCCCGACCGTCTCCCGTACGGTGAGTTCGGCGGGCGCCGACTCGTCCTGCCAGACGATCCCGACGCGCGAACGCCAGGCCCGCCCGGCCCGCGCGGGGTCCGCCCCCAGGACCGAGACCTCGCCGCCGTCCCGGGCCCGGTGCCCCTGCAGGATCTCCACCGTGGTGCTCTTGCCGGCGCCGTTGGGCCCCAGGAGGCCGAAGACCTCGCCCCGCCGGATCGTCAGGTCCAGTCCGTCCACCGCGGTGACTGCGCCGTACTGCTTGCGGAGCCCCCGTACTTCCACCGCGTTCTGTGTCATGTCTCCCATGGTGTGGCGGAAGCCCGGCCACCGGTCCCCCCGTGCGTACCCCCTCCCGTCCGTCGAACGGTGGACAGTCCGGGCGGGTACGGCACAATGGCCGGTGCTTGTTGACCTTGCAGATGTGGAGCGGGCGGGATGACGACACGAGGGACCGAACGAGGGACCGACACGGACACCGCCGCCGAGCCGCGGACGGCCGTCGGCGGCAGCCGGGCGCTCGCCCTGCTGCTGGTGATCACGGGAGCCGCGGGACTGCTCGCCGCCTGGGTCATCACGATCGACAAGTTCAAGCTGCTGGAAGACCCGAACTTCACCCCGGGCTGCAGCCTCAACCCGATCGTCTCCTGCGGCAACATCATGAAGAGCGACCAGGCCGCCGTCTTCGGCTTCCCGAACCCGATGCTGGGGCTGGTCGCCTACGGCATGGTCGTGTGCGTCGGCATGAGCCTGCTCGCACGGGCGCGCTTCCCCCGCTGGTACTGGCTCACCCTGAACGCCGGGATGCTCTTCGGCGTCGGCTTCTGCACCTGGCTGATGTACCAGTCGCTGTACAACATCAACTCGCTGTGCCTGTGGTGCTGCCTCGCCTGGGTCGCCACCATCGTCATGTTCTGGTACGTCACCTCGCACAACGTCCGCAACCGGCTGCTGCCGGCCCCGGGCTGGCTGCGCGCCTTCTTCG
Source organism: Streptomyces sp. NPDC058401 (assembly GCF_042722885.1). Taxonomy (NCBI): domain Bacteria; kingdom Bacillati; phylum Actinomycetota; class Actinomycetes; order Kitasatosporales; family Streptomycetaceae; genus Streptomyces; species Streptomyces sp. NPDC058401. The sequence continues at coordinate 19,364 of NZ_JBHXKA010000125.1, read as the reverse complement.
ACGAGTTCACCTGGGTGCTGCCCGTCCTGCACATCGGGATCATCGGCATGCTGATCCTGACCCGCTGGTGGGACTTCTGGACCTCCTGAGCCTCCCGGGCCTCCCGGGCCTCCCGGGCCTCCCGGGCCCGGCCGACGTGCCGGGCGGGAGTGTCGGTGGCCTCGCATAGGCTTCCGGTGTGGAACCAGATCTCTTCACCGCCGCCGCCGAGGACCGCCAGGCGAAGGACCCCTCCAGTTCTCCGCTCGCCGTCCGGATGCGCCCGCGCACCCTGGACGAGGTCGTCGGTCAGCAGCACCTGCTGAAGCAGGGCTCCCCGCTCCGGCGGCTCGTCGGGGACGGGGCGGGCGGTCCCGCCGGTGCCTCCTCGGTGATCCTCTGGGGCCCGCCGGGCATCGGGAAGACCACCCTCGCGTACGTGGTCAGCCAGGCGACGAAGAAGCGGTTCGTCGAGCTGTCCGCGATCACCGCCGGGGTGAAGGAAGTACGGGCCGTCATCGAGGGCGCCAAGCGGGCGGCCGGCGGATACGGCAAGGACACCGTCCTCTTCCTCGACGAGATCCACCGCTTCAGCAAGGCGCAGCAGGACTCGCTGCTGCCGGCCGTGGAGAACCGCTGGGTCACGCTGATCGCCGCGACCACGGAGAACCCGTACTTCTCGATCATCTCCCCGCTGCTGTCCCGCTCGCTGCTGCTGACGCTGGAGCCGCTGACGGACGAGGACCTGAGCGCCCTGATGCACCGGGCGCTCACGGAGGAGCGGGGCCTCGGCGGCGCGGTCACCCTGCCGCCGGACGCGGAGGCGCACCTGCTGCGGATCGCCGGCGGCGACGCGCGGCGCGCGCTGACGGCCCTGGAGGCGGGCGCGGGCTCGGCGATCGCCAAGGGCGAGCCCGAGATCAGCCTCCAGACGGTGGAGGAGGCCGTCGACCGGGCCGCGGTCAAGTACGACCGGGACGGCGACCAGCACTACGACGTGGCCAGCGCGCTGATCAAGTCGATCCGGGGCTCGGACGTGGACGCGGCGCTGCACTATCTGGCGCGGATGATCGAAGCGGGGGAGGACCCCCGGTTCATCGCGCGCCGGCTGATGATCTCGGCGAGCGAGGACATCGGGCTGGCCGACCCGACGGCCCTGCCCCTCGCGGTGGCGGCCGCCCAGGCGGTGGCGATGATCGGCTTCCCGGAGGCCTCGCTCACCCTGTCGCACGTGACGATCGCGCTGGCCCTGGCCCCGAAGTCGAACACCGCGACGACCGCGATCGGCGCGGCGCTGGCCGATGTCCGGGCGGGTCTGGCGGGATCCGTGCCGGCGCACTTGCGTGACGGGCACTACAAGGGGGCGGCGAAGCTGGGGCACGCCGTGGGGTACGTGTACCCGCACGACGTGCCCGGCGCGATTGCTGCGCAGCAGTACGCGCCGGACGAGGTCCACGGGAAGCGCTACTACGAGCCCACCCGGTACGGGGCCGAAGCCCGCTACGCCGACGTGGTCGAAAAGGTCCGCGAGCGGCTCCGCGGCGCCGGGTCCTGACCCGCGGCACCGTTCCCGGGGACCAGTCCCCGGACCCCTGCTCCTCTGACCGCTGGAAAATCCAGCCCCTCCGGCGTTTGAGGAGCGGGGTCTGGGGCGGAGCCCCAGGGAACGGTGGAAGGGCGGGTAGGGGACTTCGCCCCGCGCAGCGGCGTCGTGTCGCGGGCGCCGGGTACGAGGGCCGGGCCTAGGCTCCGTCGCATGGGACGTGCCACCGCGTGGATCGCCGCGAGCGCAGCCGTACTGCTGCTCGGCGGCTGCCACCACGGAGACGCCGAGAGGGCGCAGGCCAGCGCCGCCGCACTCGTCGCCCAGGTCCCCCTCGCGAGCCCCGGCTTCCCGCCCACCGCGGCCGCCGCCAAGGCCGGGCTGGGCGGGCTCAAGGTGGAGTGGGGCAAGAACTGGGAGACGTACAAGCGCGAGAACTTCGGCAAGTACTGGTCCGACGAGACCGACGCCATCGGCGGCCGCAACGGGTGCGACACCCGCGACGACGTCCTGCGCCGGGACCTCCGGGAGCTGCGCGAGGGCGACAGGAACCCTTGCGTCGTGCTCTCCGGAGTGCTGAAGGACCCGTACACGGGGAAGGAGCTCCCCTATACCTACCGCCGGGCCTCGCAGATCCAGACCGACCACGTCGTCGCCCTGGGCGCCGCCTGGCGCGGGGGCGCGTACGCCTGGACCCCGCAGCGGCGCCTGGAGTACGCCAACGACCTGGACGTGCTGCTCGCCGTGGACAAGCAGACGAACTACGAGAAGAGCAGCAAGACCGCGGACAAGTGGAAGCCGCCCCAGAAGGGCTACTGGTGCGAGTACGCGCGGCGGTACACCGGCATCAAGGCGAAGTACCGGCTCTCGGTGACCCCGCCGGAGAAGCAGGCGCTGCAGGAGATGCTCGCGACCTGCCCGTAGGCCCGCCGCCCGGAGCCCCGCCCGGCTAGCCGGCGAACAGCGTGCTCATCGCCCGGCGCAGGCCGCAGACGTCGGTCACCGGCTCCGGGAAGTCGAAGCGGGCGTCGAAGGCGGTGGCGCCGCGGGTGAAGCGCACGCGCAGGCCCAGCCGGTCGAGGGCGAGCGGGATCGCCGTCAGGTCTGCCGCCTCCCGGGTGCCCAGCAGGGCGCACAGGTCACCCATCCGGTCTCCGTGCGAGGAGGCCAGGTGCTGGAGGAGCTCCGTCTCGTGGGCCACCATCGGGTCGGGCTCGGCCGCGGCCAGCAGCTCCGGGTCCACGTGCTCGGCGCCCCACAGGTCGTCCACGGAGATCTCGCCGACCTCCAGGCGCAGCAGCATCCACGCGGGCCGGCCGGAGGCCGTGGCGTCGAGCGACTCGGACATCCCGAGGAGTTCGCCGACCGGGTGGCGCTCCGCCAGCAGGGCCGCGCAGGCCGCCCGTTCTTCGGCCCCGCGCACCGGTGTGAGCCACCCGGCGAGCCAGGCGCGGCCTCGGATACGATGGGGCACGGACACCGGCGCCACATCCGTGATCTCGATCACGGCGGTGAGGTCGTCGTCCTGGGCGTGAGCGGCTGCCCTGGCAGCCACGGATTCCCCTGATACCAGGAGAATCACGTCCCCGTCCGGGGTGACGGTCCTTGCGGCCGGCAGCCCTGTCCCGAGCTCCTCCCGGTCATAAGCACCCGGGAGCGTGAGGGATACTGAGGCGTTGGACTCTACGAGGGTTCGTACGCGTTCGGCTCCGGTGAGCTGCCGAACGCCTTCCCTGGGACGCGGCTGACCTTGCCTATCGTCGCCGAAAGCAGATCCTGTTTCGTTTGGATCTGAACTTCGGTGCGCACTGGGCAGGGGGATCCCATGTGGTCGAGACATTACGTCCTCCTCGCTAAGGTAAGCCTCACCTAACTTACATGGAGGTAGGTTCCACGTGAACCAGAAGCGACCCAAGGTCAAGAAGTCGCGTGCCCTCGGCATTGCGCTGACCCCGAAGGCCGTCAAGTACTTCGAGGCCCGCCCCTACCCGCCGGGCGAGCACGGCCGTGGCCGCAAGCAGAACTCGGACTACAAGGTTCGTCTGCTGGAGAAGCAGCGTCTGCGCGCTCAGTACGACATCTCTGAGCGTCAGATGGCCCGCGCGTACGACCGCGCCAAGAAGGCCGAAGGCAAGACGGGCGAGGCGCTGGTCGTCGAGCTCGAGCGTCGCCTCGACGCCCTGGTCCTGCGTTCGGGCATCGCCCGCACCATCTACCAGAGCCGTCAGATGGTCGTTCACGGCCACATCGAGGTCAACGGCGACAAGGTCGACAAGCCGTCGTTCCGCGTCCGTCCGGACGACGTCATCACGGTGCGCGAGCGCAGCCGCGAGAAGGTTCCGTTCCAGGTTGCCCGTGAGGGTGGCTACGCAGGCGAGGGCGAAACCCCGCGTTACCTGCAGGTCAACCTGAAGGCCCTGGCCTTCCGCCTGGACCGCGACCCGAACCGCAAGGAAATCCCGGTCATCTGCGACGAGCAGCTCGTCGTCGAGTACTACGCCCGCTGATCGAGCAACACCAGCGGACGTAGCCTCACAGGCTGGTTCAGCCCGCCGGTTCCCCCTCGGGGGAGCCGGCGGGTTTCCTGCTTTTCGCCCCCGGGTGCGCCATCGGCCGCTCCGCGGCGGCGCGCGGCCTCGGCAGCGGCCCCGCCGTGACGGGCGCCGGCTCAGGCCCCCGCAGTGCGCGCTCCACGAGGGCGTCCAGCGACAGGGTCCGGCCGTGCCGGGCGCAGGACGCGTACCGCTCGGCGCCCAGCAGTTCGCCCGCCCGCTCCTGGCACATCAGCCGCGGGGCGTTGAAGTACCCCGAGCCGAACAGCCGCATCCCCACCCCGTCCCACAGCGGCTCCGCCGCGCCCTGGAGCACCGCCGCCTCCGCCGGATGCCCCTCGGCCACCGTGACCAGCGCCAGCAGCTCCACCGCCAGCACCAGCCCGACCAGATCGCGGAAGGTGTGGTTGATGGCCACGCACTCGGCCAGCAGCCGCCGCGCCTCGGCCGTGCCCCCGGTGTCCAGCGCCGCGTACGCCAGGACGTACAGGGCGTACGCCTTGGTCCAGCGCTCCCCGCGCTCCTCGCAGATGTCCCGGACCTCCCGGCACAGGGAGAGCGCGCCCGCCAGGTCCCCCTGGAAGGCCAGCGCCATCGCCAGCTCCACCTGGCACATCAGCACGTTGCTGTTGAGCTCCCCGGCCTCCCGGTAGCGCTCCAGCGCCGAGCCCAGCAGCTCCCCGGCCCGGGTCATGTCGTCCGAGACCAGGGACAGGCAGCCCATCCGGTGCACGGCGTACGCCGCCGCCACCGGGTTCTCGCTCCGCGCGGCCCCGTCCCGGCACTCGTACAGCGCGCTCATCGAGGCCACCGAGTCGCCCTGGAGGGCCGCGACGTACCCGAGCACCCACAGCGCCTTGAGCCGGGAGCTCTCGTACTCCGGCCCGGCGAGCCCGAGGTCGCCCTCCAGGGTCCGGTCCAGCCAGTGCCGGCCCTCGGTGAGCCGGCCGCAGCCGGCCCAGAAGAACCACAGGGTGCCCGCCAGGTACTGGCCCAGGTGGATCTCCTCCGGCTCGTCCAGGCAGCACTCCAGCGCGAGCCGCAGGTTCGGCAGCTCCGCCTCCACCAGCGCGGCCACCTCCTCCTGGCGCGGACTGAACCAGTCCAGCTCGCACCAGGTCGCCAGGCCCATGTACCAGTCCCGGTGCCTTCGCCGCAGCCGCCGGGCGTCGCCCAGCGACTCCAGCCAGCCCGCCCCGTAGATCCGTACGCTCTCCAGCATCCGGTAGCGGACCCCGGCCGGCGTCTCCTCCCGGACCAGCAGGGACTGCCCCAGCAGCTCCCCGACCAGGTCCAGCACCGAGTCCACCGGCAGGTCGGGCCCCGCGCACACGTACTCGGCGGCGTCCAGGTCGAACTGCCCGGCGAACACCGAGAGCCGCGCCCACAGCAGCCGCTCCCCGGCCGTGCACAGCTCGTGGCTCCAGCCGATCGCCGTGCGCAGCGCCCGGTGCCGGGGCAGCGCACCGCGCGAGCCGCCCGTCAGCAGGGCGAAGCGGTCCTCCAGCCGGGACAGCACCTGGGCCGGCGACAGGGTGCGCAGCCGGCCCGCGGCCAGCTCCAGCGCCAGCGGCAGGCCGTCGAGGCGGGCGCAGAGCTCGGCCAGGAGGGCCCGGTTGGCCTCCGTCAGGGCGAAGGCGGGGTCGGCCGCCGAGGTCCGCTCGATCAGCAGGGCCAGGGCCTCCTCCGGATCCAGCGGGGCCAGCGGCCAGGACAGTTCCCCGTCGAGGGTCAGCGGCCGCCGGCCGGCGGCGAGCACGCGCAGGCCGGGGGAGCGGCGCAGGAGGTCCCGTACCAGGTCCGCGGTCTCGTCGACGAGCTGCTCGAAGCCGTCCAGGACCAGCAGCAGCCGCCGCTCGGCCAGGTGTTCGGCAAGGACCGCCCGGGGCGGCCGGGTGGTGTGGTCGGTCAGCCCGAGGGCCTCGGCGAGCGTCAGCTCCAGCAGCGCCGGATCCCGTACGGAGGCCAGCTCGGCCAGCCACACCCCGTCGAAGTAGCGTTCCTGCGCCGGATCCGCGGGGCCGCCCGCATCGGAAGGGCGGACCGGACCGGCCGCCGCGTCGGCCGCCGCCCTGGCCGCGGCCAGGACCAGGCGGGTCTTGCCCACGCCGCCCGCGCCGGTCACCGTGACCAGCCGCGAGGCGTCCAGCAGCCGCCCCAGTTCGGAGAGCTCCCCGCCCCGCCCGACAAAGCCGCTCAGGTCCGAGGGAAGATTGCCCGGCGTCCTTCGTGGAATGGGTCTTTGTCGCATGGGACACGGAGCGTACTGGTCCGCGTGCGCTGCGTACAACGCGGGTCGGTCCGGGGCGCCCGGCGCGGGCGGCGCCCCGGAATTCCGGTACTGCGGCGGATCTCCGGCGCGATAGGGTCGGAGGACGACTTTTTCGCTTGGTGATCAATCTGTAGAGAGCGGTGTGCACGTGTCCGGTGGAGAGGTGGCCGGGATCCTCGTGGCCGTCTTCTGGGCCATCCTGGTCTCGTTCCTCGCCGTGGTGCTGGTGAGGCTGGCCCAGGTGCTCAAGGCGACCACCAAGCTGGTGGCCGACGTGACCGAGCAGGCCGTCCCGCTGCTCGCGGACGCCTCCACCACCGTCCGCTCCGCCCGCACCCAGCTCGACCGGGTCGACGCCATCGCGAGCGACGTACAGGAAGTCACCTCCAACGCCTCCGCCCTGTCCTCCACCGTGGCGTCCACCTTCGGCGGCCCGCTCGTCAAGGTCGCGGCCTTCGGCTACGGCGTCCGCAAGGCGCTGGGCAAGGGCGGGAGCAAGGGCGGGGCGACCCCCGAGGACGCGCCGGGCAAGACCTCCCGACGGACCGTGATCGTGGGCCGTACGGTGCCTGCGGCCCGGCGCCGGAAGCAGAAGGGCTGAGATCTCCGATGTTCCGCCGAGCCTTCTGGTTCACCGCCGGCGCGGCCGCCGGCGTGTGGGCCACCACCAAGGTCAACCGGCAGCTCAAGAAGCTGACGCCGGAGAGCCTCGCCGCCCAGGCCGCCGACAAGGCGATCGAGGCGGGCCACCGCCTCAAGGACTTCGCCCTCGACGTCAAGTCGGGAATGTCGCAGCGCGAGGACGAGCTGAACGACGCACTGGGACTCCAGCAGGATCCCGACCTGCCCGCCAACGTCACCGCCCTTCCCGGGCCGCGGAGACTGCGGGCCATCGAGCACGACCAGACCAAGAACCAGTTTTCGAAGGTTACGTACAACCGGAATGAGGACCACTGATGGAGTCGGCTGAAATCCGCCGCCGCTGGCTGAGCTTCTTCGAGGAGCGCGGTCACACCGTTGTCCCTTCGGCGTCGCTCATCGCGGACGACCCGACTCTGCTGCTGGTGCCCGCGGGCATGGTGCCGTTCAAGCCGTACTTCCTCGGCGAGGTCAAGCCGCCCGCGTCCACGCTCACCAGCGTGCAGAAGTGCGTCCGTACGCCGGACATCGAAGAGGTCGGCAAGACCACCCGCCACGGCACGTTCTTCCAGATGTGCGGCAACTTCTCCTTCGGTGACTACTTCAAGGAAGGCGCCATCAAGTACGCCTGGGAGCTGCTCACCAGCTCCGTGGCGGACGGTGGCTACGGCCTGGAGCCCGAGAAGCTCTGGATCACGGTCTACCTCGACGACGACGAGGCCGAGGCCATCTGGCGCGACAAGGTCGGCGTTCCGCAGGAGCGCATCCAGCGCCTGGGCAAGAAGGACAACTTCTGGTCCATGGGCGTCCCGGGCCCCTGTGGTCCCTGCTCGGAGATCAACTACGACCGCGGCCCCGAGTTCGGCGTCGAGGGCGGCCCCGCCGTCAACGACGAGCGCTACGTGGAGATCTGGAACCTGGTCTTCATGCAGTACGAGCGCGGCGCCGGCGACGGGAAGGAAGACTTCCCGATCCTCGGTGACCTGCCGTCGAAGAACATCGACACCGGTCTCGGCCTCGAACGCCTCGCCATGATCCTGCAGGGCGTACAGAACATGTACGAGACCGACACCCTGCGCGTGGTCATGGACAAGGCCACCGAGCTGACCGGCGTGCAGTACGGCGCCGCCCAGGGCACGGACGTCTCGCTGCGCGTGGTCGCCGACCACATCCGCACCTCCGCCATGCTCATCGGCGACGGCGTCACCCCCGGCAACGAGGGCCGCGGCTACGTGCTGCGCCGCATCATGCGCCGAGCCATCCGCAACATGCGCCTCATGGGCGCCACCGGTCCGGTCGTCCAGGACCTGGTCAACGTGGTCATCGAGACGATGGGGCAGCAGTACCCGGAGCTCGTGACCGACCGCAAGCGCATCGAGACCGTCGCGCTCGCCGAAGAGGCCGCCTTCCTCAAGGCCATCAAGGGCGGCACCAACATCCTCGACACCGCCGTCAGCGAGACCAAGGCCGCCGGCGGCACGATCCTGGCCGGCGACAAGGCGTTCCTGCTCCACGACACCTGGGGCTTCCCGATCGACCTCACCCTGGAGATGGCCGCCGAGCAGGGCCTCGCCGTGGACGAGCCCGGCTTCCGCCGCCTGATGCAGGAGCAGCGCGACCGCGCCAAGGCCGACGCCAAGGCCAAGAAGACCGGCCACGCGGACATGTCCGCCTACCGGGAGATCGCCGACGGCTCCGGCGCCACCGAGTTCACCGGCTACGCCACCAACCAGGGCGAGTCCACCATCGTCGGCCTCCTGGTCAACGGCGTCTCCGCGCCCGCCGCCTCCGAGGGCGACGAGGTCGAGGTCGTCCTGGACCGCACCCCCTTCTACGCCGAGGGCGGCGGCCAGCTCGCCGACCAGGGCCGCATCAAGCTCGACTCGGGCGCCGTCATCGTCGTCCGCGACGTGCAGCAGCCGGTGCCCGGCGTCTCCGTGCACAAGGGCTCCGTCCAGGTCGGCGAAGTGACGGTGGGCGCCTCCGCGTACGCCGCCATCGACATCCAGCGCCGCCGGGCCATCGCCCGCGCCCACTCGGCCACCCACCTGACGCACCAGGCCCTGCGCGACGCGCTCGGCCCGACGGCCGCCCAGGCCGGTTCCGAGAACTCGCCCGGCCGCTTCCGCTTCGACTTCGGCTCGCCGAACGCGGTGCCCGGCTCGGTCCTCACCGACGTGGAGCACAAGATCAACGACGTGCTCTCGCGCGAGCTCGACGTCACCGCCGAGATCATGAGCATCGACGAGGCGAAGAAGCAGGGCGCCATCGCCGAGTTCGGCGAGAAGTACGGCGAGCGCGTGCGCGTCGTGACCATCGGCGACTTCTCCAAGGAGCTGTGCGGCGGCACCCACGTCGGCAACACCGCCCAGCTGGGCCTGGTGAAGCTGCTCGGCGAGTCCTCCATCGGCTCCGGCGTGCGCCGCGTCGAGGCCCTCGTCGGCGTGGACGCCTACAACTTCCTCGCCAAGGAGCACACGGTCGTCGCCCAGCTCCAGGAGCTGGTCAAGGGCCGTGCCGAGGAGCTTCCGGAGAAGATCGCCTCCATGCTCGGCAAGCTGAAGGACGCCGAGAAGGAGATCGAGAAGTTCCGCGCGGAGAAGGTCCTCCAGGCCGCCGCCGGTCTCGCCGCCGGCGCCCAGGACATCCGCGGCGTCGCCCTCGTCGTGGGCACCGTGCCGGACGGCACCGGCGCCGACGACCTGCGCAAGCTGGTCCTCGACGTCCGCGGCCGCATCCAGGGCGACCGCCCGGTGGTCGTGGCCCTGTTCACCACGGCCAACGACCGTCCGCTGACCGTCATCGCCACCAACGAGGCCGCCCGCGAGCGCGGTCTCAAGGCCGGCGAGCTGGTCCGTACGGCCGCCAAGACCCTCGGTGGCGGCGGTGGCGGCAAGCCGGACGTGGCCCAGGGCGGTGGCCAGAACCCGGCCGCCATCCCCGAGGCCATCGCCGCGGTCGAGCGCCTCGTCGTAGAGACGGCCTGAAGATGACACTGCGCCGCGGCCGCCGTCTGGCCATCGATGTCGGTGACGCCCGGATCGGGGTCGCCTCGTGCGACCCCGATGGGGTGTTGGCCACACCGGTGGAGACCGTTCCGGGCCGGGACATCCCCTTCGCCCACCGGCGGCTGCGGCAGCTCGTCGCGGAGTACGAGCCCATCGAGGTGGTGGTCGGTCTGCCCCGTTCGCTCAGCGGGCGGGAAGGGCCGGCCGCGGCCAAGTGCCGCGCCTTCGCCACGGAACTCGCCAAGGGCATCAAGCCCGTGACGGTGCGTCTGGTGGACGAGCGGATGACGACGGTCACCGCCGCCCAGGGCCTGCGGGCCTCGGGGAAGAACGCGAAGAAGAGCCGGTCGGTCATCGACCAGGCTGCCGCCGTGGTGATCCTGCAGAACGCCCTGGAGACCGAACGGGTATCAGGTAATCCGCCCGGTGAGTGCGTCGAAGTGGTTGTCTGATCGCGATACGGTAACGTTCCGCGCGATGTGACGGCATTCGAACAGCCGTCGCCCATCAGAAGAGGCGGAACCGTGTGTCGCGGCAGACGGAGTCGCGGCCAACGCCCTGCGGCGCGCTAGGGGATCGATGACTGAGTATGGCCGGGGCCCTGGCCCCGAACCGTGGCACCCCGAGGACCCGCAGTACGGGGACCAGGGGTGGACCGGGCACGAGGCCCAGCAGGGTCAGACGCCCTACGTCGCAGGCCCGCAGCAGTACCAGCAGCAGGAGCCCCAGCCCCAGCAGGCCTACTACGCGCAGCAGCAGGGCCAGTACCCGCAGGCCCAGCAGATGCCGTACCCGCAGCAGCAGGTGCCGTATCCCCAGCACCCGCAGCAGCACGCCCAGCACCCGCAGCAGCACCAACAGCACGCCCAGCAGCAGGAGACGTACGGGGGCCAGGGCCAGGTCTGGGACACCGGGCAGGGCCACTACGCCCAGGCCCCGCAGGCCGCCGACCCGTACGCGGGCGCGGATCCGTACGCGCAGCAGCAGACGAACGGCTACCCCGGCGAGGCCCCCGACCTCTACGGCACCCCCGAGGCCTTCCCGCCGCCGCGGCCCCCGAGCATGCGGCACCTGGACACGGCGGAGGACTGGCCGGAGGAAGAGGCCAGGACCGACGGGACCGCGGACTCCTTCCTCGCGGGCGGAGACGGTGGCGAGGACGACGGTGACGGCGACGACGGCGGACGCGGCGGCCGCGGCGGCCGCCGGTCGGGCCGCTCCGGCGGCCAGCCGAAGAAGCGCAGCGGCATGGCCTGCCTCATCGCGGCCGTGGTCATCGTCGGCGTGCTCGGCGGTGGCGGCTACTACGGCTACGGCTACCTGAAGGACAAGTTCGGCGCGGCCGAGGACTTCGCGGGCGCCGGCATCGACGAGACCGTCGACGTGGAGATCCCCAAGGGCGCGGGCCTGGGCCAGATGGGCCGCATCCTCAAGGAGCAGGGCGTCGTCGCGAGCGCCCAGGCGTTCGTGGACGCGGCGAGCGGCGTCAAGGGCGGCATGTCCATCCAGCCCGGCATCTATCCGCTGCGGAAGAAGATGTCGGCGGCCGCCGCGGTCGAGGTCATGACCGACCCCTCCAAGCTGCACGTCCTCACGGTCTCCGAGGGCATGCGCAACAGCACGGTCTACGACGCGATCGACAAGAAGCTCGAGAAGCCGGCCGGCACCACCAAGGACATCGCCTCGAAGGAGGCCAAGTCCCTCGGCCTGCCGGCCTGGGCGAACAACGACCCGAAGATCATCGACCCGCTCGAGGGTTTCCTGTACCCGGCGCGCTACGACCTGAAGAAGGACACCACACCGGAGTCCCTGCTCAAGCAGATGGTCAAGAACGCCACGGACAAGTACACGGAGCTCGGGGTCGAGGGCAAGGCCAAGGAGCTGGGGCTGGAGAACCCGCTCCAGGTGATCACGGTCGCCAGCCTCGTCAACGCCGAGGGCAAGAACCACGACGACTTCCGGAAGATGGCGGAGGTGGTCTACAACCGCCTCAAGAAGACCAACGACGTCACGAACCAGAAGATCGAGTTCGACTCGACGTACAACTACGTCAAGAACCAGAGCGAGATCAACTTCAACCTCACCGAGGCGAAGGCCTTCGTGAACCCGTACAACACGCACAACGTCAAGGGCCTGCCCCCCGGCCCGATCGGGAACCCGGGCGCGGACGCGCTGGCCGGTACCCTCGACCCGGACCACGGCGGCTGGATGTTCTTCGTGTCGGTCGACGAGAACAAGACGACCTTCACCAAGACCTACGACGAGCACCTCAAGCTCGTGGCCGAGTTCCAGGCACGGCAGAAGCAGAAGAACGGCGGGTAGCAGGACATGTCACGGATACGGGCCGCGGTGCTGGGTTCTCCCATCGAGCACTCCCTCTCGCCGGTGCTGCACCGCGCCGCGTACCAGGAGCTCGGCCTCGGGGAGCGGTCGTACGACCGCTTCGAGGTCGACGAGGCCGCGCTCCCCGGCTTCATGGCCGGGCTCGGCCCCGAGTGGGCCGGGCTGTCGCTGACCATGCCGCTGAAGCGGGCGATCATCCCGCTGCTCGACGAGATCAGCGATACGGCCGCCTCCGTGGAGACGGTCAATACCGTCGTCTTCACCGAGGACGGCCGCAAGGTCGGCGACAACACCGACATCCCCGGCCTGCTCGCCGCCCTGGGCGAGCAGGGAGTCCAGAAGGTGGAGTCCGCCGCCGTCCTCGGCGCGGGCGCCACCGCCTCCTCGGCGCTCGCCGCCCTGGCCCGGATCTGCACCGGCGAGGTGACCGCGTACGTACGCTCCGAGGCCCGGGCCGCGGAGATGCGGGCGTGGGGCGAGCGGCTCGGCGTGGACGTCCGGACGGCCGACTGGTCGCGGGCGGCCGAGGCGCTCGCCGCGCCGCTGGTCATCGCCACCACCCCGGCCGGCGCCACGGACGAGCTGGCCGCCTCCGTGCCCGCCGACGCGGGCACCCTCTTCGACGTCCTGTACGACCCCTGGCCCACACCGCTGGCCGCGGCCTGGACGGGGCACGGCGGCAAGCTCCTCGGCGGCCTCGACCTCCTGGTCCACCAAGCGGTCCTCCAGGTCGAGCTGATGACCGGCTGCCCCACCGCTCCGCTCACCGCCATGCGCGCCGCGGGCGAGGCGGCGCTGCGCGCCCGCCACTGAGCGGACCGCAGTCCCTTCCTGGATCCACAGGTCACCCCGGGCCCGGGTGCGCCGCCGTCCGATAGCTGGACCGAGGGCGGTGTACGGGCCCGGACATGGGAGGATCGGGTGTAGGCGGGTCCGGGCCGCGCACCCGATCGCGCCATCGATGAATCAGGCGCGAGCACGAGGAGCATCGTTGAGCAGGTTGCGTTGGCTGACGGCCGGGGAATCTCACGGCCCGGCTCTGGTAGCGACGCTGGAGGGGCTTCCCGCCGGCGTCCCGGTCACCACAGAGCTGGTGGCCGAACACCTGGCGCGGCGCCGGCTCGGCTACGGCCGCGGTGCCCGGATGAAGTTCGAGCAGGACGAGATCACCTTCCTCGGCGGTGTCCGCCACGGCCTGTCGCAGGGCGGCCCGGTCGCCGTGATGATCGGCAACAGCGAGTGGCCCAAGTGGGAGACCGTGATGTCGGCCGACCCGGTCGACCCCTCGCTCCTCAAGGAGACCGGCCGCAACGCCGCGCTGACCCGCCCCCGCCCCGGCCACGCCGACCTCGCGGGCATGCAGAAGTACGGCTTCTCCGAGGCCCGGCCGATCCTGGAGCGCGCCAGCGCCCGTGAGACCGCCGCCCGCGTCGCCCTCGGCGCCGTCGCGCGCTCCTTCATCAAGGAGGTGGCCGGCATCGAGATCGTCTCCCACGTGGTGGAGCTGGCCGCCGCCAAGGCCCCGTACGGCGTCTACCCGACCCCCGCCGACGTCGAGAAGCTCGACGCCGACCCGGTGCGCTGCCTCGACGCCGACGCGTCGAAGCAGATGGTCGCGGAGATCGACCAGGCCCACAAGGACGGCGACACCCTCGGCGGCGTCGTCGAGGTCCTCGCCTACGGCGTGCCCGTCGGCCTCGGCTCGCACGTGCACTGGGACCGCCGCCTCGACGCGCGCCTCGCGGCCGCGCTCATGGGCATCCAGGCCATCAAGGGCGTCGAGGTCGGCGACGGTTTCGACCTCGCCCGCGTGCCCGGCTCGCAGGCGCACGACGAGATCGTCTCCACCCCCGAGGGCCTCAAGCGCACCACCGGCCGCTCCGGCGGCACCGAGGGCGGTCTGACCACCGGCGAGCTGCTGCGCGTGCGCGCCGCTATGAAGCCGATCGCGACCGTGCCGAAGGCCCTCGCGACCGTGGACGTCGCCACCGGCGAGGCCACCGTCGCGCACCACCAGCGTTCCGACGTCTGTGCCGTGCCCGCCGCGGGCATCGTCGCCGAGGCCATGGTCGCTCTGGTGCTGGCCGACGCCGTCGTGGAGAAGTTCGGCGGCGACTCGGTCCCCGAGACCCGCCGCAACGTCCGCTCGTACCTCGACAACCTGCAGATCCGGTGACCGGCGCCCGTACGACCGGACCCCTGGTGGTCCTCGTCGGCCCCATGGGGTCCGGCAAGTCCACCGTGGGCGAGCTGATCGCCCAGCGGCTCGGAGTCTCCTACCGGGACACCGACGCCGACATCGTCGCGGCCCAGGGCCGGGAGATCTCCGACATCTTCATCGACGAGGGCGAACCGTACTTCCGTGAGCTGGAGCGGGAGGCGGTCGCCGCCGCCGTCGCCGGACACGAGGGGGTACTCGCCCTCGGCGGCGGCGCCGTCCTCGACGAGAAGACCCGCGAGCTGCTGACCGGGCTGCCCGTGGCCTACCTCTCGATGGACGTCGAGGAAGCCGTCAAGCGCGTGGGCCTCGGCGCCGCGCGCCCGCTGCTCGCCGTCAACCCGCGCCGCCAGTGGCGCGATCTGATGGACGCCCGGCGCCCCCTGTACACCGAAGTCGCGCGCGTCGTGGTGGCCACCGACGCCCGCACCCCCGAAGAGGTCGCCCAGGCGGTCCTCGACGCTCTGGAGTTGAAGAACGCATGACAGACCAGGTGACGCGGATCCAGGTCGGCGCGAGCGCCGGACACGACGCGTACGAGGTGCTGGTCGGCCGGCAGCTGCTCGGCGAGCTCGGCTCCCTGATCGGTACGAAGGCCCAGCGGGTCGCCGTGATCCACCCCGAGGCCCTCGCCTCGACCGGCGAGGCCCTGCGGGACGACCTCGCCGCGCAGGGGTACGAGGCCGTCGCCATCCAGGTGCCGAACGCCGAAGAGGCCAAGACGGCCGAGGTGATGGCGTACTGCTGGAAGGCGCTGGGCCAGTCCGGCTTCACCCGCAGCGACGCCATCGTCGGCGTCGGTGGTGGATCCACCACCGACCTCGCGGGCTTCGTCGCGGCCTCCTGGCTGCGCGGGGTGCGCTGGATCGCCGTCCCCACCACCATCCTGGCGATGGTGGACGCGGCCGTCGGAGGCAAGACCGGCATCAACACCGCCGAGGGCAAGAACCTCGTCGGCGCCTTCCACCCGCCGGCCGGCGTGCTCTGCGACCTGGCCGCGCTGGACTCGCTGCCGGTCAACGACTACGTCAGCGGCCTCGCCGAGATCATCAAGGCCGGATTCATCTCCGACCCGGTGATCCTCGACCTGATCGAGGCGGACCCCGAGGCGGCGCGCACGCCCGCCGGCCCGCACACGGCCGAGCTGATCTGCCGCTCCATCCAGGTCAAGGCCGACGTGGTCTCCAGCGACCTCAAGGAGTCGGGCCTGCGGGAGGTCCTGAACTACGGGCACACCCTCGCGCACGCCATCGAGAAGAACGAGCGCTACAAGTGGCGCCACGGCGCGGCCGTCTCGATCGGCATGGTCTTCGCCGCCGAACTCGGCCGCCTCGCGGGCCGGCTCGACGATGCGACGGCCGACCGGCACAAGGCGGTCCTGGCCTCGGTGGGGCTGCCGCTGACCTACCGCGGCGACCAGTGGCCCAAGCTGCTGGAGAACATGAAGCTCGACAAGAAGTCCCGGGGCGACCTGCTGCGCTTCATCGTCCTGGACGGGCTGGCCAAGCCGACCGTCCTGGAGGGCCCGGACCCGGCCGTCCTCGTGGCGGCCTTCGGCGAGGTCACCGCCTGATCCAGGTCAATGCCTGATCCGGTTCGGGCCGGTGCGAACCGGCCCGAACCGTCCTGAACCGGCCGTCCGCCCGACCGGGTGACCCGGGAAGCCGCCGGGGTCATATAACGTTCTCGCATCAGTCGTGGTGGAACGAGACGGAGTGGCAGCGGATGCAGCAAGGAGTGGGAGGCGGTGGCTGGGAGCCGCCGGGGAGCCGGCAGCCCGCGGCGCCCCCGCAGCCGGGAGTACCGCCCGTCGCGGGCTGGCCCGTGACTCCCGCGCCCTCCGCGCCCGCGGTGCCCCTGGCCGCTCCGGGTCCGCCGGACGGGTTCACCGGACACGTCCCGCTGCCGCCCGCCGCACCCGGCACCGGCGGAGCCGTCCTCGCGGTCCTGCTGATCGGCCCCGCGGGGGCCGGCAAGACCACGGTGGCCCGCCACTGGGCCGGCACCCGGCCCGTCCCCACCGCGCACGTCAGCCTCGACGACGTACGGGAATGGGTGTGCTCGGGCTTCGCGGACCCGCAGGCCGGGTGGAACGACCACTCCGAGGCCCAGTACCGCCTCGCCCGCCGCACCTGCGGCTTCGCCGCCCGCAACTTCCTGGCCAACGGGATCTCCTGCATCCTCGACGACGCCGTGTTCCCGGACCGGCCGGTGGTGGGCCTCGGCGGCTGGAAGCGCCATGTGGGCCCCGCGCTGCTGCCCGTCGTACTGCTTCCGGGCCTGGAGATCGTCCTGGAGCGCAACGCCGCCCGCTCCGGCAACCGGCGCCTCTCCGACGAGGAGGTCGCGCGGATCCACGGCCGCATGGCCGGCTGGTACGGATCCGGGCTGCCGATCATCGACAACTCCCACCTGGACGTCGAAGGCACCGCCCGGGCCCTGGACGAGACCCTGGCCCGGGCCATCTCGCAGCCGGCCTATTGACGGGCCGGCCTGCCCCATCCCCGCCCGCAGGGCCCGGCCCGGCCCCCGTACGGCTGCGCTCACCAGGCCGGATGCGCGCAGCGCTCGTAGGCTCGGAAACATGTCAGACGTGTACGCGGCCCGCCGGGGCCTGCTTCGCGACCGCTGTGCGGCCGCCGGAAACGCCGCCGCACTCATCACGCGTCCGGCGAACGTCCGTTACCTCTCCGGGGCGTCGCCGCTGGGCGCCGTGCTGCTGGTCGGCCCGGGCGGCGAGGACATGCTGTTCTGCGCCGGGCAGCCCTCCGGGGAGGCCGACGAGGGAAGGCTCGACGAGAACCTGCGGTTCTCCGTGCTGGCCGGGCCCGGGGCGGATCCCGCCGTCGCGGCGGCCGACGCGGCCTCCGCGGCCCGCGCCGATTCCCTCGCCGTCGAGGAACACCACCTCACCGTCGGCCGGCACCGCGCCCTGAGCTCGGTGGCGCCCGGACTGCGCCTCGCGGATCTGGGCAACGCCGTGGAACAGCAGCGCCTCGTCAAGGACGAGGAGGAGATCGCCTGCCTGCGGATCGCAGCCGAGATCGCCGACCAGGCCCTCGGGGAGCTGCTCGAATCGATCCTGGTGGGCCGCACCGAACGGCACCTCGCGCTGGAGCTGGAACGCCGGCTCGTGGACCACGGGGCGGACGGCCCGGCCTTCCCGACCTCCGTCGGCACGGGCCCGCATTCCGGCCGTTCCCGGCACCGGCCCTCGGACAGGCGGGTCGAGGAGGGTGATTTCCTCTCCGTCTGCCTCGGTGCGAACTACCGGGGCTACCGCTGCGAGATCGGCCGCACCTTCGTGATCGGCACGACCCCCGCCGACTGGCAGATCGAGCTCTACGACCTGGTCTTCGCCGCCCAGCGGGCGGGCCGGGAGGCCCTGCTGCCCGGGGCCGCGTACCGAGATGTGGATCACGCGGCCCGCTCCGTGCTCGACTCCGCAGGTCACGGCGAGGCCCTCGCGGCGTGGACCGGACACGGAGTCGGTCTCGAAATCGACGAGGACCCGCAGCTTGCACCTACGGCCATGGGTAAACTGGACGCTTGCGTGCCGGTCACCGTCGAACCGGGGGTTCACCTCCCCGGCCGGGGCGGTGTCCGGATCGATGACACGCTCGTCGTGCGCCCCGAGGCGGACGGCGGTCCCGAGCTACTCACCATTACGACCAAGGAGCTGCTCGCGCTCTAGCCCGCGTCGCCGGGCTGTGCGCGCATCCGTGGTCTTCCAGTGCAGGAGATTCCCAAACCGTGGCTTCCACGAACGACCTCAAGAACGGCATGGTGCTCAAGCTCGACGGTGGCCAGCTCTGGTCCGTCGTCGAGTTCCAGCACGTCAAGCCCGGCAAGGGCCCGGCCTTCGTGCGCACCAAGCTCAAGCACGTGCTCTCCGGCAAGGTCGTCGACAAGACGTTCAACGCCGGCACGAAGGTCGAGACGGCCACCATCGACCGCCGTGACATGCAGTTCTCCTACATGGACGGCGAGTACTTCGTCTTCATGGACATGAACACCTTCGACCAGCTGATGGTCGACCGCAAGGTCGTCGGCGACGCCGCCAACTTCCTGATCGAGGGCTTCACCGCCTCCGTTGCCCAGAACGAGGGCGCGGTGCTCTACGTCGAGCTGCCGACCTCCGTCGAGCTGGTCATCGAGCACACCGACCCGGGTGTCCAGGGCGACCGCTCCACCGGTGGTACCAAGCCCGCGAAGCTGGAGACCGGCTACGAGATGCAGGTCCCGCTCTTCGTCAACACCGGCGAGAAGGTCAAGGTCGACACCCGCAACGGCGACTACCTCGGCCGGGTGAGCAGCTAACCGTGGCTGCCCGGAGCAACGCGCGCAAGCGCGCTTTCCAGATCCTGTTCGAGGCCGACCAGCGCGGGGTCTCCGTGCGCGAGGTCCTCGCGGACTGGGTCCGCCACTCGCGGTCGGACACCGACCGCCAGCCCGCGGTGAACGAGTTCACCATGGAACTCGTCGAGGGGTACGCCGACAAGGTGGACCGCATCGACGATCTGATCGCCACCTATGCCGTGGACTGGGACCTCGACCGCATGCCGGTCGTGGACCGGAACATCGTGCGCCTCGGTGCCTACGAGCTGATCTGGGTCGACGGGACCCCGGACGCCGTGGCCATCGACGAGGCCGTCCAGCTGGCCAAGGAGTTCTCCACGGACGAGTCGCCCTCGTTCGTGAACGGGCTGCTCGGCCGCTTCAAGGACCTCAAGCCGAAGCTGCGCCGCAGCGAGAGCTGACGCGCGCCGGTACGGCGTGAACGGAGGGGCCCCCGCCCACCCCCCCCGCC
>NZ_JBHXKA010000124.1:0-23806 GCF_042722885.1 Streptomyces sp. NPDC058401 | reverse complement strand
CGCCCCCGGGGGGGGGGGGGCGCCCCGCCCCCCCCCCCCCCGCCCGTCCCCCGTCCGGCTCCGCCGGACCCCGCAGCCGCCCACCCGTTCCCGTCCCACAGGAGGACAGCATGCACGGACAACACCCCGGCAGCCGCGCAGGCCTGCGGCCGGCCGCACCGCCCCGCCGCCACGACGTGATCATCCTGGGTTCCGGCATCGCCGGGTCGACCCTCGGCGCCATCCTGGCGAAGCAGGGCGTCTCCGTCCTGCTCCTCGACGGCGGAACGCATCCCCGGTTCGCCGTCGGGGAGTCGACGACCCTTTACACCCTGAAGGTGTTCCGGCTGCTGGCCCGGCGCTACGGCGTTCCCGAACTGGAGTCGCTCACCTCGTACGAGGGAATCCACGACGACATCGCCCCCACCTCGGGCACCAAGCGCCACTTCGGCTTCATCCGGCACGAGGAGGGCAAGGAGCCCGACCCGGCCGAGTTCCTCCAGTTCAGCCCGCCCTCGAAGGCCCTGCAGACCGGGCACCTGTTCCGCCAGGACACCGACGCGTACCTCTTCCACGCGGCCGTCCGCTACGGCTGCGACGTCCGCCAGGCCTTCCACGTCGAGGACGTGGAGCTGGCGCAGGACCATGTGGCCGTGATCGGGAAGAACGGCGAGCGGTACGAGGGCCGCTACCTGGTGGATGCCAGCGGGTTCCGCTCCCCGCTCGCCGAGCAGCTCGGTCTGCGCAAGGAGCCCGGGGCGCTCAAGCACCATTCCCGGTCCATGTTCACCCACATGCTGGGGGTCCGGCCGACCGACGAGTGCCTGCGGGTGGGACCCGAGGACGCCCCGCCGATCCCCTGGGTGGAGGGGACCATGCACCACCTCTTCGACCGCGGGTGGTTCTGGTCCATCCCGTTCAACAACGCACCGGGATCGAGGAACCCGCTGGTCAGCGTCGGTCTCACGCTGGACGAGCGGAAGTACCCGAAGGACCACGGGGTGTCCCCGGAGGAGGAGTTCCGCAGTTTCGCGGCCCGGTTCCCCGCGGTGGAGCGGCTGTTCGCGGACGCCCGGACCGTACGGCCGTGGGTGTCGGCCGGCCGGATCCAGTACGCCTCCGACAAGACCGTGGGGCACCGCTGGTGCCTGATGTCGCACGCCGCCGGCTTCATCGACCCGCTGTACTCGCGCGGCCTGACCAACACGGGCGAGGTGGTCAACTCCCTTGCCTGGAGGCTGCTCGACGCCCTGGCCGAGGACGATTTCGACGAGGAGCGCTTCCGGTACGTCGACGAGCTCCAGCAGGGGCTGATCCGCTACAACGACGAGCTCGTCAACTCCTCCTTCATCTCCTTCCAGGACCATTCCCTGTGGAACGCCGTCTACCGGATCTGGTGCGCGGCCGAGGTGCCGATCAACCTGCGCTTCGACCGGTTCACCGAGCGGTTCGAGGCCTCCGGCGACGACGGGGTGCTCCGCGCGATGGAGAACGCGGCCCACCCGGGGCTTCCCGTACCCGGATCGGAGGGCTACAAGGCGCTGTTCGACGAGATGGTGCGGCTCTGCGAGGCGGTCGACCGCGGCGAGCGCACTGCGGCCGACGCGGGCGGGGAACTGCTGGACACGGTGGTGAAGACCCCCGTGGTCCTGGACCACCTCGGGCTGCGCGACCCCGGCCGCCGCTTCGTCTATCCCATGCCCGACGACCTGAGGCGCATGGCGAACTGGCTGCGCCACGAGGGGCCGGAGGAGCTCAGCTACCTCATCGACGGCGTGGACGTGCACGGTGCGCCGCTGTCGGGGCAGAGCGACGACGAGATGGCCCTTCCGCACTGACCCGGCCGCACGGCAGGGAGTTCACGGCACGACGGAGCACGACACAGAGCGGGCGGCCCCCACGGTGGTGTGGGAGCCGCCCGCTCTCGTTGCCCCGTCAGCGGGTCAGGTGCGCGGCCTCTCGTGGACCCGCCGGGTGATCGCGCGGACCACGGAGCGCGGCGCCGCCCGCATCAGGGGCAGCCTGATGCGGTAGGCCAGGCCGGGCACCGTGGACGGCCGTCCTGCCGCCACCGCGTCCAGGCCGGCGCGGGCGACCTGCTCGGACGTCAGCCACTTGATGTCGGGCAGGGCCGAGGCCGGCACGCCGGCCGCCTCGTGGAAGCCGGAGCGGGTCAGACCCGTGTGCACGGTGGTCACGTTGACCCCGTGGCGGGCGACCTCCATGGACAGGCTCTCGCTCAGCGAGGACAGGAAGGCCTTGGAGGCGGCGTAGGTCGCGGACCGCGGTTTCGGCAGGACCGCGACGAGGGAGGAGACGTTCACGATGCCGCCGGCCCCGCGGGCGATCATGCCGGGCAGGGCCGCGTGGGACAGCCGCAGGGGCACGAGGGCATTGAGGACCGCGGTGTGCAGCTCACGCTCTACGGGCAGTTCCGCGAAGTAACCGGAGCCGCTCGAACCGGCGTTGTTGACGAGGAGTTCCACGGGCCGGCCGGTCTCGGCGAGCCGCTGCTCGGCCGCCGCGACCTGACTCTCGTCGGTGAGGTCGAGCTGCATCACCTCCACGGTCACCCCGTGCGCGGACTCCAGTTCGGCCGCGAGCTGTTTGAGCCGGTCGCCCCGCCTGGCGACCAGCACGAGGTCCGCTCCCTCCCGGGCGAGGAGGCGGGCGAACCCCTCACCGATCCCGCTCGACGCCCCGGTCACCATCGCCGAGCCGTACGGAAATCGCCGCATGGCATTCCTCGAATCTCTTCGACAATTGATTTCATACGCCCCGACAGGTTATCCACGATATCGGAGAACAGGCCAGCGAATAGTCGCGGAGAAAGGCCGGGCGGAACCGATTTATTTTGGCTTAAGCGGGGATTCATCGGCCGGTGATGAAATGCAGCCGCGTGACGGGCCCGATTCTCCGGGCCCGCCGCTCCACTCCGTCCCCGTCTCCATGGAAATGGCTGGTGTCAGTGCCATGACGTCCTCCGCTCACAGACGCGATTCCGCGCCCGCCGCGCGCCAAGCGCCCGTCGACGGCCGAGCACCCGAATCAGGCCGAGCACCCGTCGCAGGCCGAGCGCCCGGGGAGGGACAGGCCGCCCGGCTGGACTCCCTCACCGGACTGCGCTGGATCGCGGCCTTCGCCGTCTTCCTCAACCACGTCAGCACCCTGCTGCCGATCCCCGGCGCCAAGGCGGTGTTCGGCCTGGGCGCCTCCGGGGTGACGTTCTTCTTCGTCCTGTCGGGCTTCGTCCTCACCTGGACGTACCGGGACGGCGACCGGGTCGGCCCGTTCTACGGACGCCGGTTCGCCCGCATCTGGCCGCTGCTGGCCGTCGGGGTCGCGGTCCCGCTCCTCCTCCAGCTGCCCGACGCACGGCCGGGGCAGTCCGGCACCCTGGCCCTGATGGCGCTCTCCGCCGTCCTGCTCTACCAGGCCTGGATGCCCAGCTACATCCTGAGCAGCACGAACCCGGTGACCTGGTCGCTGGCCTGCGAGGCCTTCTTCTACGCGATCTTCCCCTTCGTGGCGAAGTACACGGTCCGCCGGTCGCTGCGCCGGCTCGGCTGGGCGGCCGTCGCCCTCGTGGCGGTGGGCTGGGCGATCAGGCTGTACCTCTGGGACGCCTATCCGCCCCAGCCCCGCCCCGCCTTCACCGGCATGGACGGCCTGATCTTCGGCACCTACTCCCCCGTCGCCCGGGTCTGGGAGTTCCTCCTCGGCATGGTCGCCGCGGCCGCGGTCCGCAAGGGCTGGCGCTCCCCCCTCGGGGTCCGCTCGGCCACCGCGCTGCTCGCCGCCGGCTTCCTCGGGCTGTGGCTGCTGCGCCACGAGACCTGGCGGCAGTACGTCCTCTTCGACGCCCTCGGCCAGGTGTCCGCCCCGCTGTTCGCACTCGTGGTCGTCGCGGTGGCCCAGCGGGACCTCGCGGGCGGCGCGTCCTGGCTGCGGACGAGGCCGATGGTGGCCCTCGGCGAATGGTCCTACGCCTTCTACCTCCTGCACTTCACCGTGCTCTTCGAGATCTCGTCGGCGGTATTCGACAAGAAGAGCATCGTCGAATTCTATATGCGGCCCGTCCAGCCGAGCTGGTCGAATGCGGGCTGGGCACTTCTCGCCCTTTTCGTCACGCTGGCCGTCTGCGCCCTCCTGTACCAGTTCTACGAGCGCCCGGTGGAGCGCCTGCTGCGCCACCGCATAGGGCGCCGCACCGCATCCGTTCCGGGGCCGCGGACCGAGCCGGCCGCCACCGGTGCGCCGAGCCCGCGCGCCGAGAGCAGTTCCACCACGAGGGAATGAGGTCGCCGGACATGACGACGCCAGGACCCGTCACGGACCCCTTCGACGTCATGTTCGTCGGGTGGTCCTTCTTCCGGGGCAAGCTGCTGACCGCGGCCATGGACCTGGACGTCTTCTCGGTGCTGGGCGACGGACCGCTCGGCACCGAGGAGCTGTGCGCCCGCACGGGCCTGCACCCGCGCGGCGGCCGGGACTTCCTGGACGCCCTCGCGGCCATCGGCCTCCTGGTGCGGACCGGCGGCCGCTACGGCAACAGCCCCGGCGCGCAGGAGCATCTGCTGCCGGCCGGACCGGGGTTCGTGGGCGGCTTCCTGCGGATGACCAGCGAACTCATGGGCAGCGACCCGGATTCGCTCCCCGCGCTGCTGCGGGGCGGCGCAGCCCGCAACCAGACGGCCGGGGGCGAGGTCCCCTTCACCCGGATCTTCCACGACCCGGCCCGGCTGCGGCAGTTCCTGTCGGCGATGGACGGTTTCAGCGGGGCGGTGGCCGACGAGCTGGCGCACGCCTTCGACTGGTCCCCGTACGCGACCTTCAGCGATGTGGGCGGGGCGCGCGGCAATCTCGCGGCGCGCCTCGCCGCCGCGCACCCCGGGCTCACCGGCACGGTGCTGGACCGGCCCTCGATGGAGGAGCACTTCGACCGGCTGGTGGCCGAGCGCGGGGTCGAGAAGCAACTGCGGTTCGTGGGCGCCGATTTCTTCGCCGTGGACCTGCCGCGCGCCGATGTGGTGATCCTCGGAAGCGTGCTGCACGACTGGCCGGCGGAGCAGCGGGCCACGCTGCTCCGCAAGGCCTACGAAGCCGTCAACGACGGCGGGGCGGTCATCGTCTACGACACCATGCTCGACGACGAGCGGCAGGAGGCGGAGCCGCTGATGCTCAGCCTCATCATGATGCTGCAGTCGGCGCAGGCCGCCGGCTTCGCCCCGGCCGAGTGCGGCGCGTGGATGGCGGAGGCGGGCTTCACGGTCGAACGGGTGCTCAGACTGCCCGCCCTGACGACCGCGGTGATCGGCCGCAAGACCTGCGACAGGGCCGGCCGCAAGAACTGACACGAAAGCACACCCGCTCCCGGGCCAGCAGCCCGGGAGCGGGTGTTCCTCGCGTTGAATTCCTCACCGTAAGCCGGTGTTTCGACGCGCGTGAGCGGGGCAACCCTGCCCGAACTCGCCAATCTGGGATAAGAACACGCTGGATCCGACCGACATCGGCCAGGCTATTCTGGCCGACGACTGCACTGTCCATGAACTTCGGGGGAATACATGTCAGGCTCGCCTCGCATCAGTGTCCTGCTCGTCGATTCGCACCCCATCTCGCTGACCGGGCTGCAGGCCATTCTCGACGGCTGCCCCGACCTGCGGGTGGCCAGTGTCGCCCAGGACGACGCCACCGCGGCCACCAGGTACCGGGAGCTGCGGCCCGATGTCGTCATCATCAACGCCCACAAGAATGCCGCACAGGCTCTGAAGAGCATAGACGCGCTCTCGCCGCCCCGTTCGACGTTCCCGCCCCCAAATGTCCTCGTCCTGATCGACGATGTGGGCGCGGCGGCGGACCAGGTGCTCCAGGCCGGCGTGAACGGCCTGCTGTCCAGTGGGAGCAGCGCACAGGAGCTCGCCGCCGCGGTCCGCATCATGGCCGCCGGCCGGTCCCTGCTCATCCCCAGGGCCCAGCAGGATTCAGGCGACTCTCCGCTCGACCCGCTGACCGAGCGGGAAATCGAGGTATTCCGCCTCATGACGCGAGGATTCAGCAATGCCGAGATTTCCACGGAATTGACGCTGAGTCAGAGCACCGTGAAATCGCATATCCAGAAAGTAATGGAGAAGTTGAGCCTTCGCAACAGGGTGCACGCGGTCATCTTCGCCTACGAGAAGAACATCATTCACTCCGGGCCGCTCGGTGCAGGTCCGGACCGGGAATCGGCCCGTCCGGCGCGAGCAGCTGCCCGATGACCCGCCTGGTATCGAACACGTTCCGGTCCTCGACGACCAGCCCGTTCTCCACGCGCCACAGCTGGATGCCTTCGGAGGAGATGTCGCGCCCGGTGGGTGCCAGTCCGGCGAACTCCCCCACGTGCGTGCCGCGCGCCGTGTACCACGTCGCCACCCAGGGCCCCTCCGCCACCTGAAGTCCGACGTCGACCCTGAGCCCGGCGAACGCGGCGCGCCGCGACCACACGCTCCGCTTGGGGCCGGCGGGACCGACCCGTTCGCCGTTGAGCAGGAACTCGGGGGCGAAGATCCGGTCGGCGGCCTGCAGGTTCCCGCGGCTCCAGCCCTCGTCGAACCACAGCCGCGCGAGGGCCTTGCTGGCCTCCTGCACGCCCGGTTCCCCGTGCGGGGCCGGCACGCCGCTCACCGGCCCGGCTCCGGGGAGGCGGACAGCGGCGGCGCACCCGCCGCGCGCAGCGCCGCGAGGCTTTCGCGGCCGACGGTGTTCAGTTCCGGCACCGGCGACGCCGCGGCCCATTTCAGGAAATCCGCAATCTGGTCCTGATCCGGGTGGATGAACCGCTGCTTCACGTCCTTCCAGCCGAATCCGTCGTGCACGGCTCCGGATTCCCGGATCTGTTCGAGAATGAGGTCCGCCGCCGTGTCGCCGTCGATCAGCTTCGCCTCGTACTGCGCGCAGGCCTCGGCCGTCACGGCGAGCAGCGCCTTGAATTCGTCGTTGTCCGGCCACCAGAGGCCGGTGTGGGGCGCCTTCTCCAGTGCGTCGAAGACGCTCGCGTCTCCGTCTCCGCGGAACTTCCGCAGCGCATTGTTGATCCGGAGGGTGCCGGGGGTGCTGCCGCTTCCCCAGACCCGGAACACCGCGTCCCAGAGGCGGAAGTGGGAGAAGGCGATGAAGGAGCAGTTGACGAGCGTGTCATTGTAGTCGAGGAGCCCCTGTTCGAGTTCCTCGACGTGGCGGAAGCGCTCCTCGGCGAAGTCGTCGTCCGCGAGGGCCCCGAGGAGGCGAGGGGCGAGGGCGTGGATGATCTCGAAGGTGTTGGACATGCCGCGGGAGTACAAGGGGTCCAGGAAGCCGGCGGCGTGCGACATCAGGCACCAGCGCGGTCCGACGGTCTGACCGGAGGAGTACTGCAGCCGTCCGGTGGAGACCCACTCCCGGACCTTCCTGGCTCCCTCGAACTGCCGCTCCACCGCCGGGAACTGGCGGAGCAGCTGCGCGAACTCCTCCTCCGCGCCGATCCCTTCGGGCTTGGGGTACGTGCGCGGGTCGAGGGTGACCCCCACGCTGCACAGCGGGTTCCGGGAGAGCTCGTGGTTGTCGAAGGGGATGATCCAGAACCAGCCCCGGTCGAAGAGGTGGTGCATGGTGCCGTTGTGCCAGGGGACGGGCGGCCGGCTCTGCTCCGGGACCTCCAGCACGTCGTCGAAGGGCCGTACCCCGATCATGTGCGTGAACAGGGACCGCGAGTGGTGCTTGAAGCGCGCCGGTTCCTCGCGCAGCCCCAGGCGGTCGGCCAGCGGGGAGCGGAAGCCGCTGGCGTCCACCAGGTAGCGGGCCCGGACGACCTGTCCGTCGGCGCCGGTGACCGTGACCCCGTCGTCGTCGAAGTCGATCTTCTCCGCCCGCCACTGCTGACGGGTGTCGCAGCCGTATCCGACCGCCACGCGGTGCAGGTAGGCGTCGCTGTCCTGCCGGAAGAGGTGGCTCGCGGAGGTCAGGGCGTCGGGGATGACGAACTGGTGCGCCTCGTCCGGGTCGGGCTCCTGGCCCGGCCGGTGCAGCATGAACCCGAAGTGCTGCTTGCGGCCGAAGGTGTTGCTCACCGTCTGGTTGATCGTGGTCACGTCGGTCAGGGCCTGGAACTCCGGTACGTCGAAGCGCTCGGCGAGCACCTGGAGCCAGGCGATGAGCTGGGGGATCATCGACTCCCCCACCGCGAACCGCGGATGGGTGCCCGCGTCGGCGATCAGTACCTTGGCTCCGCCTCGGGCCAGTACCGCGCCGAGCGTGGATCCGGCGATTCCGGACCCCAGGATCAGCACGTCGTGGCTGGGCTTCTGAGCGGATGCCGTCGATCCGGTGGACGAGGTCGGTCCCGTGGACGCCGTCGGTCCGGTGGACGCGGTCGGCCGTACGGGCTCGGTCGGTTGTGCGGTCACGGTCGGTTCCCTTCGCAGTCGTCTGGTCGCGGACGCCGCCTCGAGCCTGGCGTCCGCACGACCACCCTTGTGCATGCCGATGAAGGCGTGACAAAGCACGTGCAGGCCGGCGCACCGCAGCGCGCCGGCCTGCACGTCGATCAGCCGCGGCCGCGCGGGCCCGCCGCCGGCGAGGGGGGAACGGTGGTCGGCGTCGCCGCCTCGCCGCCCGTGTCCGTACCCGTGCCCGCCGCCGTGTCGCCGTCGGAACCTGACCTCGGGCCGGCCGCCCGTCCGGGGGATGTAACGAGCAGCCGGCCCAAGGAGTTCGGGAACCACCAGTTGGACCGCCCGAGGAGGGTGACCAGCGCCGGGGTGAGGAGACCCCGGACGACGGTGGCGTCGATGATGATGCCCGCCGCCAGCGCGGTGGCGAACACCTTCACGTCGGTGATGGGGATGCTGGCCAGCGCCGTGAAGGCCAGGAAGAGGATGAGCGCCGCCGAGGTGACGAGCCGGCCGGTCCGGCTGATGCCCGTCACGACGGAGGGGACCACCGTGTCGCGCACGCCCTTGGCGGTCAGTTCCAGATGGGTTTCACGGATGCGGTGGAGGATGAACACCTCGTAGTCCATGGACAGCCCGAAGAGGAAGGCGAAGACCGCCATGGGGATCCAGATGGTCACCGCCCCGATCGCCGGGGTGTCGAACAGCAGCTCGCTGCCGTAGCCCTCCTGCCAGACGAGCACGACCACGCCGTACGCCGCGCAGGTGGACAGCGCGTTGAGGATCAGGGCCTTCACGGGAAGGACCACGGAGCGCAGGGTGCGGGCCAGTACGACGAAGGTGAGCAGGGCGACGAAGACGAGGATGAGCCCGAGGGATCCGTAGACCGCGTCGATGAAGTCGACGTCCTGGGCGGGGCCGCCGCCCACGAGCGCGCCGGGGGTCTCCCCCGCCGCGTCCACGACCGCCGTCACCGCGTCCCGGCCGTCGTCGCTGGACGGGTCCGCCGTGGTCCACACGTCGACGATGCGCTGTCCGCCGCGCTCCCAGTCCGCCGGGGCCACGGAGCCCGCGACGCCTTCGAGACCGCCGAGCCTGCTGTCCATCGCCACGCTGCCGCCGGCGTCCACGACGACTTCCAGGGGGCGTGCGATGCCCTCTCCGAAGCCCGCGTCGACGATCCGCTGGAAGGCCGCCGCGGGCTGTCCGCCCCGGGCGAGCGTCACGGTGGCCGGCTGCCCCAGCTGCAGGGCGAACACGGGTGCGGCCAGGGCCAGCAGCACGGCCCCGCTGAGCACCGCGGTGAGTGCGGGGCGGCGCGTGGTGACCCCGGCGATCCGGCCCCACATCTTGCTGTCCGGGCGGTGCGTCCGGCGCGGCCGGTCGAGCTTGTCGCCCCACGAGTACAGCAGGACGGGCAGCAGGGTCAGGGCGACCGCGACGCTGACGAGCGGGATCAGGAGACCCGCGTAGCCGACGCTGCGCAGGAAGGGCACGGGCAGGACCACGAGCGCGGCGAGCGAGATCGCCACGGTGGCGCCGCTCAGTGCGACCGCGTGGCCGGCGCTGGCCACGGAGCGTACGACCGCCTCACGGCGCGAGGCGGGTTCGGGGCCGTCGGCTCCGGGCTTCTGCCGTTCCTCCCGCCAGCGGGTGACCACGAGGAGGGCGTAGTCGATGGCGATGCCCAGCCCGATGAGGGCCACCAGGAACTGGACGATGAACGAGACGTCGGTGACCCCGGTGATGCCGCGCACCAGCAGGAAGGTGGTGGGGATGGCGACCGCGGCCATCAGCAGGGGAACGATGGCCAGGCCGCTGGTGAAGACGAGGCCGAGCACGACCAGGGCGCCCAGGGCGCCGATCAGCGTCTCGTAGATCGGGCTGCGCTGGGCTCCGCTGTCGCGGCCGGACAGGACGGGCTGGCCCGTCAGCTCGACCGGGGCGCCCGCGATCTTCGTCTGCTCGACCGTCTGCTTGATCCCCGGGAGCGACTGCTCGTAAGGGACGTTGGTGCGGTTCGCCGGCGGGTAGACCAGCGCGACGGTGGTGCGCTTGTCGGCGGAGATCAGGGAGTCGTCGCCGGTGTTCGCGTAGGACACGCTGCGGCCGCCCTGCGGGGTGACCTTGGCGATCAGGTCGCCCCAGGCCTTGCGGACGTCCTCGCTGTCGGCGGTCGTGCCGTCCGGCACGGTCACCACGAGGAGCAGCGGGGCGTTCTTGCCGCCGGTCTGGGAGAAGCGCTGGGCAAGGGTGTCGTTCGCCACCTGGGCCGGCTTGTCCGGGAGGCGGGACTCGAACGAGAGCTTCTCGATCGTGCTGCTGGACAGGGCTCCCCCGACCAGGGTGAGCACCACCCAGACCAGGACCACGGGCAGCCGATGGGCAAGCACCCATCGTGTCATGCGCTCCACGAAACACCTCCTGTAGCGACGCTATTGTGTAGCCACGCTACACATGGGTGATCAACGTAGCCCCCTCGGTACGGCGTCCGCAACACAAAGCCAGGACCCGGCAGGGAAGTTGGCCGGACCACGGCCCGCCCCGGACACGCGAAGAGCCCCTGGCGGGGGCGGCATCCGTCCATGGATGCCGCCCCCACCAGGGGCTCTGCTCGCGTTATCGCGCTCTGTCGTCCGCCGTCACGTGGCGCTACGTGGTGCCGCTGTTTCCGCTGTTGCCGCTGTCGTGTCTACGGGATGTCGTACGGGGATCCGGCTCCCCGCATGACCGAGACGAACCGCTTCAGGGCCAGCCCGAAGTAGGCGCCGGCCAGGAGCGTCAGGGCCGCCGCGATGGAAACCATCGGCCAGTCCAGGGATTCGGGATGGCTCAGCCCCCGGTTCAGCATCAGCAGGATCAGCGCACCCAGCACGCTGAGCAGTCCGATGAGGGCCGCGAGCGTCCCGGTCGTCACCCCGCGGTCCCGCCGGGCGTCCGCGGCCTCGATGCCGCTGCCCTTGCGGAGCCCGGAGACGGCTCCGGCCAGGGAGAGCACGCAGCCGAACGCCACGACCGACAGGCCCAGCAGCAGCAACGGCGGGTGGCGGTACGCCCAGGGGCCGGCCGGGCCCCCGAGCATCGCGGACGCCCAGGTCGCGGCGAGGAGGGGCAGTGCGCACATGGCACGCGCGGACAGGCGGTTGGCGCTGATCCTCAGCGTGGCGTCGTTGTAGGCCCGGGCGACCTCGGTCGGCGGACCCCACTCCTGGACCGCGCGCTGCGCGGCCTCCTCGGCGTCGGGGCAGAGTTCCAGGTTGCCCTCGGTCGCGCACTCCAGGCCGTCGAGGACCTCGTCGAGGATCGCCGTGCGCCTGGAGGGCGGTCCGACGAGGTATTCGGCGATGTGCTCGGTGTAGCGCTGTAAGACCGCGGTTTCGGTCACGCCCCGCCCCCCAGCACCACCGAGATGACCGAGGAGACCTCCTGCCAGGCCGTGCGCTTGTCGGCCAGGGCGCGGCGTCCGGCCGTGGTGAGGAAGTAGTTGCGGCGGCGCCGGCCGTTGAACGTCGACCACTCGCTGCCGACCAGCCCCGCGGCCTCCAGCCGGTGCAGGGCCGGATAGACCGTGCCCGTGGGCAGGTTGATCGCGTCCCCGCTGCGCCGCTTGAGCTCTTCGATGACGGCATAGCCGTGCTGTTCTCCGGGCTCCAGCACGGACAGCAGCATGCCTTCCAGGTTGCCTCGCAAGGTCTCTGCCTTCATGTCGCCACACTACACATCGGGGCCGGAATCGGACCCGGCGCTTTCGGCCCCTCCCGGCCCGCCGGCATGGCCGCCGCCACGGCGGGCGGCTTCACGGGCGGGGACGGGTTCAGGCCGGTTCTGCCCGGTTCGATCCGCCCTGTCGGTACGCCGGAAGGACGGCCGGTCCCGACTCCGCGAGGTCGGCCCCGAGCTCCGGGGGGAGGTCCTTGCGCGCCTTCACCCCCAGCTTCCGGAAGATCCGCGTGAGGTGCTGTTCCACGGTGCTCACCGTGACGACGAGCAGCTCGGAGATCTCCTTGTTGGTGTACCCGCCCACCGCGAGCCCGGCCACCCGCCGCTCCGCTTCACTGAGCAGCTCCGGCGCGGGGGCGGCGCGGCGCGGTCCGTGGCACGGTGCGCGGCCCGGCCCACAGCTCTGCCCACCATCCGATCCTCCCTCCTTCGCCCCACAACCCGTTCCGCTGTCCGCGGTCCGTCCGCCGCGAGGCCCCAAACGCTCCAGCTCCGCCGCGACGACGGTCGCCAGCGGCTGCGCCCCGCACCGCCCGGCGAGCCGGGCGGCCATCTCGAACACCGCCCGGGCCCGGTCCGCTCTGGCCTCCGCGAGGTGGGCGCGGCCGAGGTCCGTCAGGGCGCCGGCCGTCTCCAGCGGGTCGCCCGCCTCGCGCAGGACACCCGCGGCCTCGGTCAGCAGCGCCACGCGCTCGGCGACGTCCGCGGTGGCGGCGAGGACCCGCAGGGTGAGCCCGCGGGTCCGGGTGCGCTCGGGTCCGGCGAGGGCGAGCTGTTCCTGGGCCAGGGCCCGGGCGGTGGCCTCGTCCCCGAGTGCCAGGTGAGCGCGGGCCGACTCCGTCCGCCAGGGCACCAGGGCGGGCCGGTCGCATCCCCAGGCGCGCATCAGCCCGGAGCAGACCGCGAAGTCGTCGAGGGCCTCGTCGGGCCGCCCGGCCTCCAACCGCTGGCGGCCGCGGGCGTGCAGGTAGTCCAGCCCGAAGCGGGTGGAGAACATCCGGTCCGGTACCGGCACGGCGAGGTGACGTGCGGCCGCCTCGTGGTCGCCGGTCTCGGTGGCGGCCCGTACGAGAACCGACAGCGGCCCGCCCAGCCGCGCGCCCCAGCCCTCCGCCGGGACCAGGACCAGCGCCGCCTCGGCGAGCCTCCGCGCTGCGCGGGGGTCCCCCTGCCGCAGCCGAATACCGGCCAGCAGCGAGGTGAACTCCGCCTCCCACAGCGGAACCCGGCGGCCACGCGCCTCGGCCAGCCGGAGCTCGCACCACCCCTCGGCGGCCTCCAGCCGCTCGGCGAGCACCAGCGCGGTGACGGCGGCCACGATCCACTCCTGGGTCTCCCCGCCGAGCCGCATGTCCCGCAGCGCTCCCTCCGCATCGTCGCCCCCCGCCGCCCCGGAACCACGGGCCAGCACATCGGCCAACGCCGAGGCCGCCCGAACCCTGGCATCACCACCACCCCGCAGAACCCCGCACCCGGCCCCGCCGCCCAACCCCGCACCCACACCCCCGACA
Source organism: Streptomyces sp. NPDC058401 (assembly GCF_042722885.1). NCBI lineage: Bacteria > Bacillati > Actinomycetota > Actinomycetes > Kitasatosporales > Streptomycetaceae > Streptomyces > Streptomyces sp. NPDC058401. The sequence continues at coordinate 10,191 of NZ_JBHXKA010000124.1, read as the reverse complement.
CCCACGCCCCCGGCAGGCCCGACACCGGGAGGCAGGCCGCCGGCAGGCACGACACCAGGAGCCACACCGGCAGTCGCGACGCCGGGCGCCACACCGGCAAGCCCCGTCCCGGCAGACACCGCGCCGCCGACCACACCGACAGACAAGCCCCCGTGCGCCACCCCGACAGCCACGACCCCGGCCGGCACGGCGCCGGGAGCCACGACCCCAAGACCCACACCGACCGGCGCAGCTCCGGCTACCCAACCGGCCCGGACAGCACCGGAGTCGACAGCCACTCCAGGATCCAAGCTCCCGGCGAGCACACCGGCGGCCACGGCCCCAGGGGCGTAGACGCCCCCGGAAGCCACACCCACAGGCAGAACCCCGTCGACCACACCGTCGGCAGCCACCAAACGGGCCCGCACAGCACCGGGAGCCACACCAGAAGACAGCGCTCCGGCAGGCGCAGTCCCGGCGGGCACCGCACCGCCGGGCACACCCCCGGAACCCACACCGCCGGGCACCGCAGCAGGACCCGACTCCGCGGCCACACCGTCAGGCATGGCGGCGGCCACCCCGACGGGCGCAGTCCCGGCGGCCCCGCCCGGAGGCACGGCCTCCTCGGCGTGCGCACCGGCCCACGCGGCAACCGCCGCCACGGCCCTGGAGGCCACGCCGACGGACGCGGTGTCGGCAGGCGTACCGGAGGGAAGCGTCCCGGCCGGACCGGGGTCCGCCCTCCCGGGTCCGGGCGGCGCGGGGCCGCGGGCCGTCGAGAGGAGGCCGCGGGTGGCCCGTAGGTCCGTGGCGGTCGCCGGATCGGGGGCCGGGGTTCGTCCGGCGGCCTCGACGGCCTCGGCGGCCTCCTCGAAGCGGCCGTGCCACAGCAGACGTCTTGCCAGTGCGAGGGCGTACCGGCCGGGGAGCCGCCCCTCGCGCAGCGCGCGGGCCAACTCGCCCATGTGCCGGGCGCCGAGCGCCGGATCGAGGACCCACGCGAGGGCGGCCAGCCGCGCCCGGAGAGCCACCCTTTCGTCCTCGTCCCGGCTCGCGGCGAGGGCGAGGGCGAGGGCGAGGTCCAGGCAGTCGTGCGCGTCCTGCGGCCGGTCGTCCTCCAGGTGGCGTTCCGAGGCCTCCTCCAGAACGGGCACGGCCCAGGACGGGTGCTCGCGTCCGGCCGCCAGCAGGTGTGGCGCGATCCGCAGGGCCTGCGCCCCGCCCTGGTGGAGCAACTCGGCCGCACGGCCGTGCAGTTCCCTGCGGGCGGACGCCGACAGGCCCCGCAGGACCGCCGATCGCGCTACGGGGTGCCGCAGGCGGCCCCCGTCGAGGAGTCCGGCCGCTTCCAGTGCTCCGCGGCACTCCTCGACGGCCCCGCTCTCCTCGTCGAGCAGCCGGGCCGCGAGCCCGGAGTCCGTCTCGGCGCCGTCGAGCACGGCCAGCACCCGGGCCAGCCGCAGCGCGAGCGGCCCGGCACGGTGCAGGCAGCTCAGCACCGCATCCGCGTAGGCCCCGGCGACGACGGGCTCGGGCTCGTACGGGGCCCTGCCCTGCGGTGCGGCGCTGCGCCGGTCCTCCACGAGGGCTCGGAGGAGCAGCGGGTTGCCGCCGCTGATGCGGTGCCAGCTCTCGGCCAGGGCCGCCGCGGTCCGCTCGCCCAGGTGCCCGGTGAGCACGGTGGCCACCGCCGACGGGGACAGGGGTTCCAGGACGATCCGGCGGTGGCCGGGCTGCCGGAGCAGTTCGGTACGCAGCTGCGCGCGGTCCGGCCCCGACGGCGTGCACTCGGCGGCCACCACCGCAATGCGGGCCGAGCGCATGCTCCGTACCAGGTGGAGAATCCAGTGCAGGGAGAGGGGATCCGCGAACTCGATGTCGTCCACGCACAGCAGCACCGGCATCCGCTCGGAGATCCGAAGCAGCCCGGCGGACAGTTCGTGCAGGGTCCCCGCGGTCCCCGCGTCGGGCGGCCACCGGGCGGCGGCCCCGACCCGGGCCGCCGCGCCCGCGCCGAAGACCCGGGACCGATCAGGGCCGAGGCCGACGGGAACCTCGGAGTAGGCGAGCAGTTGACGCAGGACGCCGCCCTGTACGTGGCGCTCCGGAGCCGAGCCGCCGGCCCGCAGGACGAGGAACCCCCGCTCGGCCGCGGCCCGCCCCAGCGCGTCGAGCAGCTCGGTGCGCCCGCAGCCGGCTCCGGCCTGCACGAGCGCGACGCTCCCCCTGCCCCGGGAGCTGTCGTCGAGCACCTCGGCGAGCACCGCGAGCTCTCGGTCCCGCTCAGCCAAGCGCACGACTGCTCCGGCCCGAACTGCCGACACCCTCCCCGGGCGCCTGCTCCTCCTCCCCGCCCCCGTCCCCGTCCCCGGGCGCCTCGCCCGGCACGGTTCCCTCGGCCGGCGCACCGGCCGTCCGCACCACCGCGCCGCCCTTCGCCCCGATCAGGGACAGCAGCGGCCCCGTCATCGCGGTCGTCACCAGCGCCATCACCACCATCAGCGAATACAACGAGCCGTCCAGCAGGCCGAGTTCCAGGCCCACGCCGAGGATGACGAGCTCGGTCAGGCCCCTGGTGTTCATCAGCGCCGCCAGCGTCGCGGAGTCCTTCTTGTCCAGGGCCTGCGAGCGGGCACCCAGATAGGTGCCGCCGAACTTCCCGCCGATCGCGACGAGCAGGATGACGCCGAACTCCGTGAGCCCTTCGATCCCCACGCCCCGAAGATCCACCTTGAGGCCCGCCACCACGAAGTAGACGGGGAGCAGCAAGGACGTGATCTGCCCGGTGCGTTCGAGGATCTTCTCGCGCAGTACGTCCACGCCCTCGCGCGGCATCAGCGCACCGAACAGGAAGGCGCCGAAGATGTAGTGCATCCCCATGGCTTCGGTGGCCGCCGCGGAGAGGAGCGCCCCGACGATCACGAGGGACAGGATCGTCTGGGTCAGGGGTTTCTCGATGCCGCCCGGCGCGAACGCCCGTCGCAGCAGCGGCCGTACGGCCAGCAGCACCCCCGCGAACGGGATCAGCAGGGCCACCATCCAGTAGTTCTCGGCGTCGCCGGCCACCGCCTGTACGCCGCCGAGCGCCGTCCAGGCCACGACGTCGACGACCGCCGCCGTGGCCAGCGCGAGGCCTCCGATCGCCGTACGGGACAGCCCCCGGCTGACGAGGATGCGGGCGAGCACCGGGAAGGCCGTCACCGACACCGACAGGCCCACGAACACCACGAACGCGGCGCGCTGCTCGGCGGGGTGGTTGCGCAGCAGGTAGAAGGCGAGGAGCACGCCGAGGGCGAACGGCACGAGGGTCGACCCGACGGCCGCCCCGACGGCTGCCCGCGCCCTGCCCCGCAAGAGGCGGTGTTCCAGCTCCAGGCCGACGACGAACATGAACAGCGCGACCCCGACGTTGGCCAGGCCGGCCAGCAGGGGCCGTACGTCGGCCGGGAAGAAGTGGTCGGCGACCAGGTTGCCGAACAGGGTGGGCCCCAGGAGGATCCCGGCGAGGATCTCCCCCACGACGGGCGGCTGGCCGACGCGGGCGGCCAGCGCACCCAGCCCGCGGGCGAGCAGCAGGATCAGCGCGATGTCGAGCAGTAACAACTGCACTTGATGACTGGTCATTTGGGTACAGACCTCGATCTGCTGTCGTCGGGTGGGATGGGGAGGCCGCCGGATGGCGCCCCGCTCAGGAGAACGAGGGTCGGCGCTCGGTACGCGCCTGCGCTGTGCTGGACCGGCGCCGGAACGGAACCGGACACCCTCGGGGTCACCCGGCAGGACCCCACCGGACCCCGGCCGAGCTCCCGTCCGCCCGCCCGGCCCGCTCGGCCCGCCCGGCCCGCTCGGCCCGCTCGGCCCGGTGTGTCCGTGCGGCTCCGCCCTGCGTGTGTGACCGGCGGGGACTATGTGACCGGTGTGGCCCCGGATGGGCCGTGGGCGTGCCCGGCCGCCCGGAATCTCCGCCGAAACATCCGCCTCGGTGCCGCATGGCGCGGCCAGGGCAGTGCGATGCGCCCAGGGCGGGCACCGGTCCCCCGTCGGCTCCTCAAGCCTGCGGTCCGGGCCGACGTACTGTCATCGCCGAGATTGCTCACCTCACCCGGAGCGCACCTGCGCCGGGGACGGCGGGGACCGCCACGGCGGTGACGACGATCCCGTCGCGAACCGCCCAGCGGCCGTGGAACTCCCTCAGCGGACCGTGCCCCGCGAGCACGGGTGGTGGTACGAGCAACCGGGCCGTGAACGCACCGCGTACCGGATCGAACTCGACGGCCGCGTCGGTGAAGTCCAGCCGGCGGCCGGTCAGCGGATGCCACGCCTTGTAGACGGACTCCTTGGCACTGAACAGCAGGCGGTCCCAGTGGACTTGCCCGGAAACCTGCGCGCCCTCCGCCTCCCGGCCCCCGGCAAGGCCCCCGGCAAGGCGGCCGGCGAGCGAGGCGCGTTCCCCGGCCACGGTGACCGCCTCCCACACCCCGGCCGGGAGCGGCCGGTGCGGTTCGGCGTCGATGCCCAGCGCCAGGACCTCGCGGCGCCACGCGACGGCCGTGGCCCGGTAGCCGGGGCAGTGCGTCATGCTGCCGACGATCCCCTCGGGCCAGCGGGGTGCTCCGCGCTCCGTCCTCAGGATGGGCCCGGCCGCGATGCCGAGCCGGGCGAGCGCCCGCCGGGCACAGTGCCTGCCCGTCGCGAACTCGCGGCGCCGCTCGGGCACCGCCCGTCCGACGAGGGCTTCCTCCTCCGGGTGGAGGCGGGCCCCCGGCACGTCGCCGCGCACGGATACGGCCGCCACCATCGGACCGAGCAGCTCCCCGATCACGGGCGCGTCCCGTCCGGGTCCGAGGCGTTCGCATTTCGGAATAACTTTCGCCCTATTGACGGACCGGCACCCGCCGGATCGTACGCATGCGCAACGACCACGGTCACCCCCACCTCCATGAATGACGGAGCGGTGCCCCCATAGCCGAGGCGACCCGCTCCGAAATGCCCGACGGGACGGCTCGCGACACCCCGGAAATGACCGTAACCCTATTGCTTCGAGGTGGCTAGCTGTGCGAGGCTCAAAGGCGTCCTAATTAACGCAACGGGGGTTGCAGGGTGTCTGCCAGGAATAGTGCCGCCGACAGGTCCGACTTCGGCGCGGTGAACCACGGATCGATCCAGAGAGATTCGCTGGAATATTTCGCGCCATCTCGTTGTTCGAGATCTTTCCGTGCAGGCGACGGACGCCTGGAACCTTAACGGCGAGCGTCCGCTTTTCCGAACGGTCGGCAGGATTCAGTCGAATTCCGTGCCTGGCCTCAGTGACATCCGTGCCGCCGGCAGGGGCGCCCTCGTACGCCTGGGCGAGAGGGCGAACCGCCCCTGTTTGCCCAGGTCCCAGCCCCATGACCCCACCCATCGAGCCCACTCGTCGCGTCCACTCACCGAGTCCGCCCGTCGAGCCCGCCCGACCGGTCGCACGGGGTCCACGTTCCTCTCAGCACCTTTTCGCGAGCCCGGCGCTGCGCTCGCGGCAGGGGTGTTTCGTCAGATCACAGCAGGGAGTCCGGAGAAATGATCCACCTCACTCGGCATGCAATCTCCACTATCCGCGAAAACTACCACGAGCCCATCTATCTGGATGACCTGGCCCGCTCCGTGATGATGAGCAAATTCTACTTTCTCCGGGTATTCCAGCGAACAACCGGGGTGACACCCGGACGATTCCTGAGTGCCGTTCGCCTCTATGAGGCAAAACGCCTTCTGGTCAATACCGACTTCAATGTGGCCGATATATCGGCGCAGGTTTGCTACAGCAGCGCCAGCACGTTCTCCCGGCGTTTCACGGCCTCCGTCGGACTGTCGCCCACCCAATTCCGCAAAATCGGTCAGGGCGATCCCGCCGAGCATCCTCCGGTCATCCCGCTCCCCGTCCCGCCCGGGCCCCTCGGATCCGTTTCGGGGACGGCCCTCATCACCGGGACGCCCCTCTTACCCCTGCACATCGGCGTCTTCGACAGTCCCATCCTGCAGGGCCGACCCCAGGCCTGGTCCCGGCTCGACACGGCCGGGACCTTCACCTTGCCCGCCGTACCGCCGGGCACCTGGTACCTGCACGCGGTGGGGCCGAGCTCACGGACGGCCGGCGGCCCGGACGGCGGTTCCCCGCTGCTGGTCGGTACGAGCGGCCCCGTACGGGTCGACGCGGACACGTCCACACGTCTCGACATGACGGTGCGCCAGGAGGACTGGACCCGGCCGCCGGTGCTGCTCGCCGTGCCCGGCATCGGCCCGCATCCCTCGCAGTCACCGTCGCCGTCACAGTCACCGTCGCCGCTGGAACCCAAGGCCGGACCGGCCGATCGCTGGGGAGCGCGGCCCCTCCACCGGATCCCCTACGAGCGCTCCGCGCCGGGCGGCCGGCTGGCAGCCGTATGAGGCCGCGCCCGGCCGCGCGGCCGGCCTGAAGCCTCGTCGAGCGGCGCTGCGGTCCGCCCACGGGCGGTGTGCTCGCCGTGGGCGTGCCGCGCCCGGGTTGCCGTCCTCATGTTCTTCGACCTCTCCGTAGGCCGCCACGCACGCGGCGTGCGGATTCCGCTCCACACGCTACGTGTCCCGCACGCCGCGGCTAACCCCTGTCCTGCGCCGCCGCGATTTACCGGTCCTTAACAACGCCCCCCTATCCAGGGGGAGTACGGAGGTCAGCGCGCCGGGGCCCACTGGGCGAGGAGGGCTTCGGCCGTGGTGATGGCAGCGACCAGGGAGAGGGAGTTGCGGATGACCTCGGCGGTGCAGGCCGCGGGCACCCCGGCGATGGCGTCGGAGGGGACCACGACCTGGTAGCCGAAGTTCACCGCGTCGAAGACGGTGTTCGGGATCGCGATGTTGGAGGAGACCCCGGTGACGACGAGGGTGCGGATGCCGAGGTTGCGGAGCAGGGCGTCCAGGTCGGTGCCGGCCATCGGGGAGAGCCCGTGCAGCCGGCGCAGCACGAGGTCCTGCTCGGCGACGGTGATGGGCGCGGCGACCTGCACGGCCGGGCTGCCGGTCAACTGCCGTACCGGCAGCTTCCCCGCGGCCCGGAACAGCCGTGCGTTGGCGTTGGCCCCGAGCCCGTCGGGCCGCCGCTCGGCCACGGCGTGCAGCACCTGCACCCCGGCTCCGCGCGCGGCCTCGACCAGCGCGGCGACGCGGTCCAGCATCCCTGAGTCCCGTGCCTCCTTGGCCAGTTCAGGGAGGGCGCTCTCCTCGCCGACGACACCGTTCTGGCACTCGACGGTGAGCAGTGCGGTGGTGGCGGGATCGAGATCGGCCATGGCTCCCCCTGGCGTGGTGACGGAAGAGCACGCATGATTCCTGACACACAGTCAGATGTGAAGGGGCGCGGACCACATGGACAGCACACCCGTGGACGGGACGGACAGCACACTCGCGGACAGCACGCCCGTGGACAGGGCGCAGCGGCGGGGCCGCCGCATCATGATGACCGACGAGGAGACGGACGCCTTCCTGCGCGAGCAGCGCACCTGCCGGGTGGCCACGATCTCCCCCGACGGGCGCCCCCACGTGGGCGCGCTCTGGTTCGTCTGGGACGGCGCCTCCCTGTGGCTGTACTCGATCACCCGCAGCCGGCGCTGGTCCGACCTGCGCAAGGATCCCCGCATCTCGGTGGTCGTGGACGCCGGCGAGGCCTACGACGAACTGCGCGGGGTCGAACTGTCCGGCACGGCCGTCTTCGTGGGCGAAGCCCCCCGTACGGGAGAGCCGTGCGGGGAACTGGCGGAGCCGGAGCGGCTCTTCCCCGTCAAGAACTTCGGCATCACGGAGATGCCGCACGACGGACGGCACGCCTGGATCCGGCTGACCCCGGACTCGATCGTGTCCTGGGACTTCCGCAAGATCTAGGCGGACGGAGCCGGCTCAGGCCACCGCGGACCCACCGCCGGGGGCCTCCCCGCCGACCGCGGGCTCCCCGGCAGCGGCCGAGGCCGCCCTCCTCAGGGCTTCGACAGCGGCCCGGATCGACGGTCGGCGGTCGGCGTCCGCCCGCCAGACGACGTACACGTGGCGCCGGACGCTGTCGCACACCGGCAGCAGCCGGACCCCCGGCGGTACGGGTCCGCGTCCCAGCCGGGGGGCCACGCACACGCCCAGTCCGGCCTCGACGAAGGCCAGTTGGGTGTGGTGCTCCTCGGCGATGTGCGTGATCCGGGGCTCGATGCCGGTGCCGCGCAGGGTGGAGACGAGCCACTCGTGACAGAACTGCCCCTCGGTCCAGGAGATCCAGTCGTCCCCGCCGAACTCGGCCAGGGAGATCCCGGAGCGCCCGGCCAGCGGATGCCCCGCCGGCACCGCGATGTCCAGGGAGTCGTCCAGGAGATGGGCCCGCGTGAGCTCGGCCGGTACCGGCATCCGCTTGTTGTGCCAGTCGATGGCGAGGGCCATGTCGAGGTCGCCCCGCACCACGGCGGCCATGCTCTCCCCCGGCTCCTGCTCCCGTACGCGGGGCCGCAGTTCGGGGTGCTCGACCCGCAACTCCGCCAGCACCTGCGGCAGCAGCCCCCGCATGGCGGTCGGGAAGGCGCCGATCCGCAGCTCGCCGACCGCACATCCGCGCGCGGCCTCGACATCGGCCTGGGCGAGCTCAACCTGCGAGATGATCCGGGCCGCGTGCTCGGCGAGGAGCCGCCCCGCATCGGTGAGCCGGACCCCGCGCCCGTTCTTGGCGAGCAGTGGCTGCCCGACCTCCCGCTCCAGTTTGGCCATCTGCTGGGACACGGCGGAGGTCGTGACGTGGAGCCCGTCGGCGGCGCCGCCGACGGAGCCGTGGCGGGCAAGGGCGTCTAGGGTGCGCAGCCGCTCCAGGTTCAACATGTAAGCAATCCTACGACGTCGCCCCCAACAACTCTCGCTTGTCCTACGAGGTCGCGAGGGGCGAAGGTGACTCTCATGAGCGCCCCCAGCACCCCGCTTCCCCTGAGCACCCCCACCCCGCACCCGTCCCCGGCCCCCACCTCGGCCCTCACCCCGGCCCCCACCCCGGCCGCGACCTCCACCCCCGCCCTCCCCGACGGCGCCACCGCGAAAGCTCGCGCCACCGGCCGCCTGGACTGGCGCCTGCGCTTCGCGATCCTCTCGGTGATCTGGGGCTTCAGCTTCCTGCTGATCAAGGTGGGCACGGAGGCGTACGCCCCGTTCCAGGTGGCCCTCGGCCGGGTCTTCTTCGGCGCGCTCGCCCTGCTCACCGTGCTACTGATCCGCCGCGAACCGCTCCCCCGGGGCCTGCGCACCTGGGCCCACCTGTCGGTGGCGGCGCTGCTGCTCAACACCGTCCCGTTCTCCCTCTTCGCGTACGCGGAGCTGAGCATCCCCTCCAGCCTGGCGGGCATCTGCAACGCCACCTCGCCGCTGTGGGGCATGGCGCTCTCGCTGGTCGCCCTCTCCGAGGACCGCCCGACGCGCCGCCGCGTCGCGGGGCTGGGCCTGGGCTTCCTCGGCGTCCTGACCGTCCTCGGCGCCTGGCAGGGCTTCTCGGGCCTCGACGCAACGGGCACCGCGCTCGCCCTGCTGGCCGCGCTCTGCTACCCGATCGGCTGGATCTACGTACGCCGCACCCTGGCCTCCACGCCGGGCTCCCCGGTGGCCCTGACCGGTGCCCAGCTCCTGGTCGCGACGCTCCAACTGGCTGCGGTCAGCGCCCTGTTCACCTCGGCGCCGACCTCCTTCCCGCTCTGGCCGACCCTGTCGGTGATCGCTCTGGGCGCCCTCGGCACGGGCATGGCCCTCCAGATGCAGTACGGCCTGGTCGCGGAGATCGGCCCGACCACCGCGCAGATGGTCACGTACTTCATCCCGGTCATCGCGACGACGGCGGGCGTCCTCCTCCTGGACGAACAGCTCCACTGGAACACCCCGGTGGGCGCCGCCGTCATCCTGGCCGGCGCGGCCCTCACCCAGACCCGCCGCCGCTAGGCCGTCTCTTTCGGATCTTGCCGGGCCCGCGACGCCTGGCACCGCGCCTGGCCGCACTGCCGAGGCGACCACGTACGCCCAGCACGCGAACGCCCCGGCAGCACGCCCAGGCACGGCACCAGACGCCGCGGACTCGGCCGACAAGATCCGAAAGAGACGACCTAGGTGTGTTGTCCGGGCAGGTTGGTGACGCGGCTGGCGGGTGTTTGGCCTTGGATGCCGGTGTGGGGTCGGTGGTAGTTGTACCAGTCGATC
>NZ_JBHXKA010000123.1:0-23938 GCF_042722885.1 Streptomyces sp. NPDC058401 | reverse complement strand
GCCCCAGACCCCGCGCCTCAAACGCCGGCGAGGCTGGATTTACCCGCTCCTCACACGCCGGCGGGGCTGGGTTTACCCGCCCGGGCCCGGGGGCGGCGGGGGGTCGGGTTGGGTAGGGCGTCGTTCGTGGCTGCGAGGGTGGCCAGGGGGAGCCATTGGGTGAGGGTCTGGGAGGCTCCGGTGCCGGAGCCCAGGGAGATGCGGTAGCGGGCGTAGCCGGCCGGGGATGCGGAGGTCACTGTCGTGCCGCCTTTCGTACGGGGCGTACGTCCGGCCATATCAGGGCCGCCGAGCCCCAGGTCAGGCCGCCGCCGAAGGCGGTGAGGACCACCCGGTCGCCGGGCGTGAGCCGGCCCCGGTCCGCGGCCCAGGCCAGGGCCAGCGGGATGGACGCGGCGGCGGTGTTCCCCACGTCCTCGATGTTGGCGATCACGCGCTCGGGCGGCAGGCCGAGCCGTTTGGCCACGGACTCCAGGATCCGCAGGTTGGCCTGGTGCCCGACGAAGGCGTCGATGTCCTCGGGGCGCCAGCCGACCGCCTCCGCGATGCCGCGGGCCGAGCCGACCATCGTGGGGACGGCCCGGGTGTAGACCTCGCGGCCTTCCATGCGCAGGTACCGCTCGCCGGGCGGGACGGTGATCAGGTCGATGCCGGTGCCGTCGCTGCCCAGTTCGGTGCGCAGGACGACCCCCTGGCCGGTTCCCCGCCCGTCCGGCTCCCGGCCGCGTTCGAGCAGGACCGCTCCGGCGCCGTCCCCGAAGATGACGGCGGTGCCGCGGTCCTCGGGGTCGACGATCGCCGAGTAGCGTTCGGCGCCGATGACCAGGACGCTCTCGTACGTACCGGCGCCGATCATGGCGGCGGCCACGGACAGCCCGTACACGAAGCCGGAGCAGACGGCCGAGAGGTCGAAGGCGGCGACTCCGGTCAGACCCATGGCGGAGGCCACCTGGGGTGCGGTCGCGGGGCAGGCCCGGTCGGGGGTGGTCGTGGCCACGAGGACCAGGTCGCAGGAGGTCCGGCCGGCCGATTCCAGGGCCGCGGAACCGGCGGCCGCCGCCAGTTCGGCGGTGCCGGTGCCGGGGTCCGCGATGCGGCGCCGGGCGATGCCGGTACGGCTGTGGATCCACTCGTGCGAGGTGTCCAGCCGCTGCGCCAGGTCGTCGTTGGTGACCGTCCGCTCCGGCAGGCAGGTGCCCAGGCCGGTCAGTACGGCGGGGATGCGGCGGGAGATCGTGTCGTTGCTCATGTACCCATCACCAGAACGCAGTTGGAGCCGCCGAAACCGAAGGAGTGGCTGACCGCGACCGTCGGGTTCTCGTGCCGTTCCTTGTCCACCACCAGGTCCAGGCCCGCCAGTTCGGGGTCCACGGCCGGGGTGTGCGCGGTGGGCGGCACGATGCCGGTGGCCAGGGTCCGCAGGGTCAGTACGGCCTCGATGGCACCCGCGGCGCCCAGGCTGTGCCCGAGCAGTCCCTTGTTGGCGGTGACGCTCGGCCGGTGCGGGAAGAGCCGGTTGATCAGCTTGCCCTCGCTCCGGTCGTTGTACGGGGTCGAGGTGCCGTGCGCGTTGACGTGGTCCACGTCCGCCGGGGTGAGCCCGGCGTCCGCGAGCGCGGCCCGGACCGCGGCCTCGGCGCCGACGGCGTCCGGGTGCGGGGCGACCGGGTGGTGCGCGTCGGTGGTGAAGGCGTACCCGAGGATCCGGCCCCGCACGGCGGCACCGCGCTCCCGCGCGGCATCCTCGCGCTCCAGTACGAGGGCGGCCGCGCCCTCGGAGAGCACGAAGCCGGAGCGGTCGGCCGCGAACGGCCGCGAGGCTTCGTCCGCCGCGCTGTCGGTGAGGGCGCCCATCGCGGCGAAGCCCGCCGCGATCACGGGGACCACCCCGGCGTCCGTACCGACGGCTATCACGATGTCGCAGGCGCCGCTGCGGATCAGGTCGCGGCCGACCCCGACGGCCACGGCGCCGGAGGCGCAGGCGGCGACGACGGTGTGGCTCGGACCGGTGACGTGGTGGCGGATGGCGAGCATCCCGGCGGCCATGTTGATGAGCGAACGGGGATGGACGTACGGGGACACGGCGTCGGGTCCCCGCTCGGCCAGCCGGCCGTGCGCCGTGCCGAGGGTGGCCGCACCGCCGAGGCCGCAGCCGACGACGATGCCGACGCGGCTGCCGTCCCACGTGGCGGGGTCGAGGCCGGCCTCGGCGATGGCCTGGTCGGCGGCGACGAGCGCGAACCGGATGAAGGGGTCCAGGTGTGCGGTGCCGCGGCCGGGCAGCAGCTCGGTGCCGAACGGAGCCACGGTGCGGCACTGGAGGTCCCGGGAGACCCCCGGGGCGGGGGCCAGCCCGGCGCGGGTCGCACCGCGCCGGATCGCCTCCCAGGTGGAGTCCGTGTCGGTACCGACCGGCGTGATCATGCCGGTGCCGGTCACGGCGATGGCCGGGGCCTGCGCCTGTGCCTCTGCCGAGGTCTGTGCCTGTGCCTGTGCCTGTGCTTGCGCCTGTGCCGGTGTGCTCATGCGGACTTCTCGCCGTCCAGCGTTGTGGTCACCAGCTGCGCGAGGGCGGGGATGGTGAGCTCGCCGAGGCTGGTCTCCTCGCTGCTGAGGTCGGCGCCGGTCTCCTCCTTGATGAGCAGGACCAGCTCCGCGATGGCGAGGGAGTCGAGGTCGAGGGCGGCGAGGGTGGCCTCGTCGGTCAGGGCGTCGGCGTCGGCCTCCAGGTTCTCGACGACGATCCGGGTCAGGGTGGCGTTCAGGGCTGCGGACATGGTGTTCCTCCGTCAGGGGGCGTGGTGGGCCTTGGATAAGGGCGTACGAAAGCTGAAGGGAAAGCGGGGTCGGGGGGTGGGGCCGGGCCGGCCCCAACCGGCCCGGCCCCGAATCCCGTGGGCGGCCGTCAGGCCACCGGCACCAGCCCGGGCTCGGACACCGGGTCCGGCACCGCCCCCGCGACGGTGTCGGACCCGGTCTGCCGCGCGGTGATCGCGTTGTGGATGCGGCCCTCGCCGAGGTCGTGGAGGACCGGGCGCAGGTCGGCCAGCGCGAAGGACCGGCGCAGCCAGCGGTCGGCGCCGTCGTAGCGCGGGGTGAAGCCCGTACGGCCGTGCACGGTGCGGCGGTTGTCGAGGATGATCAGTTCGCCGGGTGCCAGGACGATGCCGCGCAGGCAGCCGAGTACGGCGTCCTCCAGCGCGGCGAGCGCCGCCCGGGCCGCCGGGGTGGTGCCGACGGTGCCGTGGAAGTCCACCCGCAGGTCCGGGTTGGCCTCCGTGCCGCAGAGCACCGGTACCGGCGGGGTGAGCACCTCCTCGTCGGTGTCGTGCACGAAGGAGGTGCTGAACTTGGTCCTGAACTCCGGGCGGCGCAGGGTGGCGACGGTCTCCTCGTCGAGCTCCGGCAGTACGTCGCCGATGCCGCCGGTCACCGTGGCGGCGAGTCCGTCGCGGTCGCCGCGCAGGCAGATCAGGCTCAGGAAGTGCGGGGCGGCGGGGTGGAACCCGTCTTCGGTGTGGAGTTCCAGCAGGATGGAGCCGCTGTTCTCCTGGCGGGTCTCGGCGCCGCGCTTGGGGCTGACGTCCTGGACCAGGTTGCCGTTCTTCTCGTCCCGGTACGAGATCGCGCGGCCCAGGACGGACATCACCATCAGCTGGCTGAGGGTGGCCACCGAGACCTCGGTCCAGTCCGGCTCGTCCTCGGGCCGGTCGGGGGTGGCCGGCAGGCTGCCCAGCGGGAGGCCGCGCAGCAGCAGGGTGCCGCTGGTGTTGCCCTGGTCGCGGAAGGAGATGAGTGCGCGCCGGACCTCGCTCGGCAGTGCGGCTGCGGCGAGTTCCACGGCGTGGAGGAGGTCGCTGCTGTGCAGTGAGTAGTCCGCGTACTGCGCGGCCATCTTCAGTGCGGCGGCTTCGATGATCTCGGACTCGGTCTCGCTCAGCAGGATTCCGGTCGCGCGTGCGTCGGCGTACGCGAATTGTTTTCTCATGGGGCGGCTTTCTTCTATGCGGCCGGCCTTCTATGCGGCCGGGCTTCTATGCGGCCGGTGCGGGACGGCGGCCGAGCCGGTACACGGCGGCGGGGCTGAATCCGCGCCAGGCCTGCTCGCGCGGAAGGTGGTTCAGGAAGCGGGCCTTCTCCCAGTGCCGGCTGACCCGGTCGACGACCCGGCGCCCGGGCGTCAGGGCGATGTGGTGGACGTCGACGGCGACCGTGCGCGGCACGTCCTCGCCCGCCACGATCTGGTTGACCATGTGGACCGCGAGCGATCCGAACTGGGTTGCCGCTTCGGTGAGTTGAGGGACGCTGTAGTCGGGGCGGCCCAGACCGCGGCGCAGTTCGCGGTACATCTCGCCGGGGATGTGCGAGCGGGGCGCGATGCGGAAGATGACTTCCCAGGTGCTCAGCACGTCGGCGTCCTCGGCCAGCAGCTGGCCGTCGAAGATGCGGCGGACCAGCCGGTAGTCGAAGCACTGGGCGGCGAGCATGCCCGCCATGTCCCAGCCGGTGACCAGGGGCTTGCGCTGGCGGCACGCCTCCTGGTGGAGGGCGATCTTCGCGCGCAGGCCGGAGGGGGTGGTCACGTCGACCCCGTCCACGATGACCTCGGCCCGCCGGACCAGCTCCCGTACGTTCTCCGGGGTGATGCCCACGGGCACCACCTCGGCCCGGACGTGCGGGTTGATGGCGCGCAGGGCGTCGGCGCCGACCTCGGCCTTGTTGCGGCCCAGGTCGTCGACGGTGGCGTGCTGGCGGTTGAGGTTGTTCAGCTCGTAGGTGCCGACGTCCGCGAGGACGAAGTCCCGGTATCCCATGCGGCCCAGCGGCTGCACGGTGGCGCCGCCGATGGAGCCGCAGCCCGCGATGAGCAGGGGGGTGTGCCGGATCTGCTCCTGGAGCGCGGCGGGGATCAGGCCGCGGTTGCGCTGGGTGAGGGAGGCGTAGAAGAGCTCCTCGTCCAGCTCGCGGGCCTCCGCGGGGGTGCCCACGTCGGGCGGGCTGCTCTGAGCGGGCAGGCTCATGCCCTCTCCTCCTTGAACGCGGTCAGCCGGGCCGCGACCGACCCGGTTTCCCCGGACGCGAGGATCGCGTCGAGGTGGGACAGGGTGGGGCGCAGTGCGTTGGCGTCGGTGAGGACGAAGGGGTACGAGCGCTGCTGCTGGTCCCACATGGGTGCGAACAGGTCGGTGGGGTCGGCCGGGTTCGCGGGTACGTCGAGCATCCGGGTGTGGAAGCCGAGCAGGGACAGCTGGAGGACGGCTCCGCCCGGCTTGCCGTCGCCGACGATCGCCGCTCCGTCCTCGGCCAGGGCCCGCAGGCAGCCTTCGGCCCAGCCGCGGTAGACCCACCAGGGAACGGACACGGCGGCCTGCGAGCGGGCCATGGCGTAGTCGCGCACGAGCCGCTTGCCCTCCCACACGTGGTGGGAGGGGGTGGCCGGGCCGAGTTCGTCGGCGAGCCGCAGCCCGTAGTCGCGTTCGACGACGAACGGCAGGTGGGCGGCGTCCCCGAGCAGGGTGTGCTCGGGGCTGCGGGTGCGGGCCAGGGTGCCGTAGCCGCGCAGCCGGCCGGTCGCCGCCTCCACGACCAGGGTGTGCTGGTCCTGGAGGGCGTGGGCGTCGTACGGCTCGGCGGTGAGGCCGGCCGCGGCGGCGAGCTCCTCGTTGAGCCAGCCGCGCTTGAGGTACTGGGCCAGCCGGAACCGGTAGACGTCGTCGAGGTACGCGGTGGGCAGCTGCTCTCCGCGCACGGTCAGGGTCAGCAGGCCCTCGGGGCTGGCGGCGCGGAACAGCGGCTCGCCGTGTACCCGGCCGTCCAGGTCGGGCAGGGTGATCGCGGCGGTGTCGCGGAGCACCTCCTCCCGGTACGAGGCTGCGGGGGCGTCCGGTTGCGCGGCGGCGGCCGGTCTCGCGGCGGCGGTGGTCACCGGACCTCCGGTACGCCGAACAGCTCGCCGGTGATGACCAGCGCGAGCGCCTCGGGGCTGCCTTCGTAGATGCGGGGGCCGTAGGCGTCGCGCAGGACCCGGTCCATGCCGTCGTCGCGCTGGAAGGCGGCGGCGCCGATGAGGCTCATGGCGGCGTCGGCGTTGTCGATGGCGGCGCGGTCGGCGACCAGCTTGGCGACGGCGGGCTCGTAGGCCGGGGTCGGGATGACGGTGTCGGCCTTGAGCACGGCGTCCAGGTAGAGGGCGCGGGCGGCGGAGACCCGGGCGGACATGTCGGCGAGCTTGCGGGCGGACATCTGGTGCTCGAAGAGCAGCCGGCCGCCCTGGCGGCGGGTACCGGCCCACGCGACGGCGCGGTCCAGGGCGTGGCGGGCGATGCCGGTGGAGACGGCGGCGCAGGTGACGCGGGTGAGGTTGCCGATGGCGACGTTGAGGTCCCAGCCGCCGCGCTCGTCGCCGATGACGTTCTCTTCGGGCACCCGGGCGTTGTCCAGGATCAGCTCGCCCGCGGGGGCGGTGCGGTAGCCCACCTTGTCGTGGATCTCGCCGCGGGTGACGCCGTCCTGCTCCAGCTCGGTGACGAAGCAGGTCAGGCCCGTGGAGCCCTGGCCCTCGTCGAGGTTGGCCATGACCGTGGCGTACGTGGCGACCGGGGCGTTGGTGATGTAGCGCTTGGTGCCGGTCAGCAGGTACTCGCTGCCGGAGCGGCGGGCGATGGTCATGTCCTGGGCGTACGCCGCCTGCTGGGGCAGGACCAGGTCGGTTCCGTTGCGCTCTTCGGCGACCGCGTTGCAGGCGAGGACCGGCTCCGGGCCGAGGAAGGCGGGGAGGTACTTGGCCTGGAGCGCCGGGTTCTCGCAGATCAGCAGCGGGGTCTGGAAGAGCCCGGTGGCGCCGAAGACCAGGGCCATGCCCGGGTCGGCGGAGGCCAGCTCCTCCAGGGTCATGGCGAGGGCGAGCTGGCTCAGGCCGAGGCCGCCGAACTCGCGCGGGATGGCCATGCGGAGCAGGCCGAGGGCGTGGCCCTTGCGGACGGTGTCCCAGTCGAGCTGGCCCTTCTCGACCCGGTCGCGCTCGGCGGCGCCGGGGGCGACCTCGTCACGGGCGAAGGCGACGACCTGGTTCAGGAAGTCGGCCTCGAAGGGGTCGAGCAGCGGGTGGGCGGCCGGGTTGTGCGTGTACGTCATCGTGGTTCCTTGCTGGTGGACGGGCGTTCAGCGCGGGAGGTCGAAGGTCGTCAGGGCCTGCCCGACGGCGAACGTCTGCATGACCGGGCCGCGGGCGGAGACGCGGCGGCTGGTGACGGTCCGCAGGAAGGTGCGGCGGCCCGCGGCGAGGTCGTCGAGGTCCGCGTAGCTGATGCCGAACACGTGGGTGGGGCGGGCTTCCGTCAGGTCGCCCTGCGGGTCCAGCGTGAGTTCGGCGGCGGGCTCGGAGATGACGAAGCGGACGGTGGCGCCCGCGGCCTGCCAGGCGGGGGCGGCCTTCGCCGCCGCGGACAGGGTGTTCGGGATCTCTTCGGGCGACATGGCCATGCGAAGTCCTTCGCGTTCGTGGGGGAATGGGAGGGGGAATTGATTCGCGTGTGGGTACCGGCTGCCGTGCAGGCGTCGAATTGCACTGCGGCGCATTCCGCCGGGGCTCATTCCTTCGCAGCACCGGACAACCGGTTGATCATGAAGCTACCGACCCCGGACCGGCCCTGTCCATGAATTCAACTGCCGCTCCACGGGGGTGGAATTCGCCCTCCAGCGGGCGGTAATCGGATGTCCATCGGGTGCGGAACACCTTGCTCCACATACGCGAATTTCCCGGCCCGCCCGGGCCGGGAAACGCGAAGTGGGCTTGCAGGCGGGGGAGGCTGCAAGCCCACGTTCAGGGGGAACTATCCAGTTTCGCGAAGCCGGGGCCGAGGCCTGGCCGGGGCCGGTTCAGGCGCCTGGGCCAGCGCCGGGTCAGGCGTCGGCGCCCTGCGGGGCCCGGGTCAGCGACCGCAGCGCGAGGGCGATCACGATGGCGACGGCGGAGCACACGGCGAGGGCGAGGAAGCCGTTGCCGACGCCGGCGGTGGTCGCGTCGGCGACCGAGTCGCCGCCGTCGACGCCGCTGTCCACCGAGGTCATGAGGATGGTTCCGATGACGGCGATGCCGAGGGCGGCGCCGGTCTCGTTGAAGGTGTTCAGCAGCCCGGATCCGACGCCCGACTCCTCCAGCTTGACGTGCGAGGTGCCGATGCCGAACAGCGGCACGAAGCAGGCCGGCAGACCCGCGCCGATGACCGCGAGCGCCACGATGGTCAGCGCGACGCTGTCGCTGCCGGTCGCCAGGATGCCCGTACCGACGAGCTGCAGCGCGGCGCCGGCCACGTACATGCCGCCCAGGCCCAGCGCGTTGGCCAGGGCCGGCGCGACCATGGCGACGACCAGGGCCGCCAGGCCCATGGGGAGCAGCGAGAGGCCGGTGACGAAGGCGCTCATCTCGTGGACCCGCTGGAAGTACATGCTGGCCAGGAAGGAGCTACTGATCATGACGCTGGCGACCAGGAGCAGGCCGACGCTGGACAGCCAGTACGTGGGCTTGCGCAGCAGGTGCAGCGGGAGCAGCGGGTCGGCCTGGCCGATCTCCATGAAGGTCACCACGGTCAGCAGGACCACGGCGGCGCCGATGCTGATCCAGGCGGTCGGATCGCCGAAGCCCTCGTGCAGCCGGATCAGGCCGAAGGACAGGGCCGCGAGTCCGGCGGTCGACACGATCGCGGAGGGCAGGCGCAGCTTGCGGCCGTTGCTGGTGTTGAGGGCGGGCATGGCGCGCAGGGCGCCGACGAGGGCCGCGATGCTGACCGGGATGTTGATGAGGAAGGCCCAGCGCCAGCTGATCGCGGTGACGATCAGACCGCCGAGGACGACGCCGATGGTCGCGCCGATCACGCCGAGGCCGCTCCAGGCGGTGAGGGCGATCTTGCGCTGCTCCTCGTCCTGGTAGACCGCCAGGATGATGGACAGGGCGGCCGCGGAGAGCAGTGCGGCTCCGGCGCCCTGGAGGGCGCGGCCCGCGACGAGGAGCTCCTGGTTGCCGGCGATGCCGCACAGCACCGAGGCCACGGCGAAGACCGAGAGCCCGGTGACGAAGGTGCGGCGGCGGCCGAAGACGTCGGAGACGCGGCCGCCGAAGAGCAGCAGGCTGCCGAGCATCAGGACGTACGCGCTGATGGTCCACTGCAGGGCGGTCGGATCGGCGGGCAGCTGGGCGCCGATCGAGGGCAGCGCCACGTTCACGACGGTCGAGTCCAGCATGACCATCAGCTGGGCGACGCCGACCACCACGAGGGTGGTCCAGGGGGCCTTGCCGGGGGCCTGGACGGGCGCTTCTTCCGCGTCCTGCCGGGCTGTCTGGGGTGCCAGCGTCTGCTCGGTCACCACGTCTCCTTCATAGGGGTCGAACGATGGGGTCAAACATGGGGTCAAGCGAGGGTGGAGCGATAGGCAGATCGATGCATGTGAATGCATCGACCTTGATCCGCACAGTACATTCATGCGCCTGCATCGACAAGAGGAGCTTGCGAACCTACGATGAGGGCGTGACAGAAACAGCTCTGACCGATCGATGGGTGTCCCTGACCCGCGCCTGCGCGCAGATCAATCAGGCCGCCGAGCGGGCACTGGCCGAGCAATACGGCTTGTGCGCCAGCGCCTTCGAGATCATGGACCTGATGAGGGAAGCGGACGACTGGATCCGAGCGGGCGAACTCAGTTCCCGCGCGGCCAGGAGCCAGCCACAGGTTTCACGCCTGCTGGCCCAGATGATCACTGCCGGCTATGCCGAGCGAAGGCCGTGCTCCACCGACCGCAGGGGTTTCGACGCCCGGCTCACACCGGCCGGCCGGGAACTCTTTTCACGGTCCTCCTCCACCATGGAAACGATCCTTCGCGAAATGGCCGAAAGCAGCGAGGACATCCGCAACGTAATGGGGCTTCCCGTCGCACGACAGGCGAACTAGCCGAAGTAGCAAAAGTATGTGCCGAGGCCATCGATCCCCCTGCTAGCGTCCCGAACGGGCCCTGCATTCCCGCGTGATGTCCGCGCGCCGGGCCCACGCCGACGTCAGTTGGATACGGGGGGAAACATGCTCAACCAGACGAGGCCGCCGACGCTGTCCGGCAGCCACCCGGCCGGCAGCCACCCGGCCCACCGGCCGCGCGTGGCGGCCCAGCCAGGACCGCGCAGCACGGTCCTGGCACGCACCAGGCCCGGACCGCCCGGCGCGGTCCGCCCGGCCGCCGCGGGCGCACCGGGCTCCGCAGGCGCACCGGGAACACCGGGAGCACCAGGAACACCGGGAGCACCCGCAGCACCAGGCGGCGTCGCCTTCCGGCTGCTCGGGCCGCTGGAGATCGTCACCACCGCCGGACCGCTCCCGCTGCGGGGCATGAACCAGCGCGCCGTCCTGGCCCTGCTGCTGCTCCACGCCAACCAAGTGGTGGCCACCGGCGACCTGATGGGGGTCCTGTGGCCCGGCAGGGTCGCGCCGCCCACGGCCCGCAAGGTGCTGCAGAACACCGTCTCGGCCCTGCGCGGGGTACTGGCCGACGGCGGCGTGCCCGCCCACGTCGCCTCCCTGGTCAGCCAGGCCCCGGGCTACATGCTCCGGATGGCGCCGGAGGCCCTGGACCTGACCCGGTTCCGGATCCTCGCCGACCAGGGGCGCGGTGCACTGGCCGCCGGACAGCCCGAGAGCGCCTCCCGGTCCCTGCGGGCCGCGCTGGGCCTGTGGCGGGGCCGGGCCGGACAGGAACTCGCCGAATCCGGCGTGGACTGGCCCGAGCTGGCGACGGTGGACAGCGCCCGGGCCGCGGCCCTCGAGGACTTCTGCGACGCCGAACTGCGCAGCGGACGCCACCACGAGGCGATCCGCCCGCTGGAGGCCGCCACGGCCGCCGAGCCCTCCCGGGAGCGCGCGTGCCACCTGCTGATGCTCGCCCTCTACCGCGCGGGCCGCCAGGCCGAGGCCCTGCGGGCGTACGAACGGCTCCAGCAGGAGCTGAGCCGGGACTTCGGCGTCCAGCCCGGCCGCGAGGTACGGGACCTGCACCAGGCGATCATCCACCAGGACCCCGCCCTGCTCCCGGCCGCGGACGCCGACGGCCACGACCTGGACTTCAGCTCCCGGACCGACCCCGAACTCGACCTGCTGTTGGCCCTGTTGGCCTTCGTCCAGCGCCAGCAGCGCCCGCACGTCGTCACCCTCACCGGAGCAGCCGGAGCAGCCGGAGCCACCGGAGCCGCGGGAGCCACCGGCGCGGCCACGGCCGCGGGCCCCGGCCGGCTCCTCGCCGGGCTCACGGACCGGCTCCGCCGCGACGGCCAGGTCACCGTCTGGAACGTCCGCACCGGCCCGGACGGCGCCGCGCTCGGCGACGATCTGCGCGCCGCCCTGCGCCGGGCCACCCCGCACCGCCCGCTGGTGGTCGTCGCCGAGAACCTGCACCACGTACGGGGTGCGGTCCAGGACTGTGTCAGCGGGGTGGTCCGCGAAGCGGGGCGCACCCCGCTGCTCGTGGTGCTCACCGCCCGCGCCGCACCCGAAAGCCTGTGGCCGGGCTGGAGCGCGGCCGTGCCCTGGTCGACCACCGTGACGGTCTGACCCCGCCCGCGGCGCAGGCCCCCGGCGAGAGCCCCTGCCCCCGGACATGACGGCGGCCCCGTCCCCCTGAGGGGGCGGGGCCGGCCAGCCGTTGCGGGCGGGGTGGGGATCAGGCCTCGACGACGCCGGACGCCGCGATCTCGATCTTGCCCTTGGTGGAGCCCGAGGGGGAGCCGAGCTTCTCGATCGCGTCGACGATCTCGGAGCCCTCGACGACCTCGCCGAAGACGACGTGCTTGCCGTCGAGCCACGGGGTGAGGACGGTGGTGATGAAGAACTGCGAGCCGTTGGTGTTGCGGCCGGCGTTCGCCATCGACAGCAGGTACTTGCGGTCGTGCTTCAGGGTGAAGTTCTCGTCGGCGAACTTCTCGCCGTAGATGCTCTTGCCACCCGTGCCGTTGTGGTTGGTGAAGTCACCGCCCTGCAGCATGAACTGCGGGATGACGCGGTGGAAGCCCGAGCCGGCGTAGCCGAAGCCGTTCTGGCCGGTGCACAGCTCGCGGAAGTTCTTGGCGGTCTGCGGGACGACCTCGTCGAAGAGGCTGAAGACGATGCGGCCGGCGGGCTGGCCGTCGATGTTGATGTCGAAGAATACGTTGCTCATGGGGTCCATCCTGTCACTCCCGGTGCGGTGCGCGACCCCGAGGGGGCCGCGACCGGGCCCCCGAACGGCTCAGCCGCAGCTCAGGCGGCGGCTGAACCGGGTCAGCCGCCCGTACGGGTTCCCGTGCCCTTGGCGGCGTCCAGGGCGTAGACGCAGCGGTCCTTGCTGCACGCGTACACCACGCCCGCCTCCGCCACCGGGGCCCCGGTGATCTCCCCGCCGGTGGCCAGCTTCCAGCGGAGCTGGCCGCCCGCCGCGTCCAGGGTGTAGAGGCAGTGGTCGGCCGATCCGAAGTGCACGCGGCCGTCCGCGACCGCCGGGGAACCGGTGATCTCCCCGCCCGCCGCGAACCGCCACTTCGGGGTGCCGGTGACCGCGTCGAGGGTGTAGACGGCGCTGCCCGCGGCCAGGTGGACGTTGCCCGCGGCGACGAGGACCGGGTCGGCGGACTGCCGGGGCTCGGTGGCGATGCGCCAGCGGTCCTTGCCGGTGGCCGCGTCAAGGGCGTAGACGGTGCCCAGGTAGTCCGCGAGGTAGACCCCGCCGCCCGTGACGGCCGCGCCGGGGGCGAAGGCCGGGGGCGCGAGGAACACGGCGGGGGCCTCGAAGTGCCAGCGGACCCGGCCCGAAGCCCGGTCGATGGAGATCACCCGGGTGCCGGCGGCGACGTAGACGTTGCCGTCGGGGGCGGGGGTGACCCGTACGGGCACGTTCCCGCAGGAGCCGGCGTCCCCGACCGGGTAGGACCAGGACTCGCGGCCGGAGCGGGCGTCCAGGGCCCGCAGCCGGGCGTCCTGCCACACGTAGACCGTCCCGTCGTGCAGGACCGGGGCCGCCTCGGTGGTCTCGAACTCGCTCTGCGCGCCGGACAGCTCCCACAGCTTGTGCCCGCTGGAGGACTCCCAGGCCTGTACGCCGCCTCCGCGGGTGGCGGTGACGACGGTGCCCCGGTCGGCGCGCAGGGCGTACACCCAGGCGTCGGCGGACAGCCGCCAGCGCTCGGAGCCGTCGGTGGCGTCCAGGGCGTACAGGGAGGGGCCGTCGGAGGCGTGGATGCGGCCGTCGGAGACGGCCATGGACCAGGCGACGTCGCGGGTCTTGAACTGGCGGCGGCCGCTGGCCACGTCCAGGGCGTGCACCTCGAAGGAGGTGACGTAGAGCAGGTCGCCGGCGACGGTCGGGGTGCCCCAGACCTCGTTCGACATCCGGAACCGCCAGGGCCGCCACCGGCCGCTGTCCGGGGCCGGTCCGGGGTTCGGTACGAGGACCGAGGGCGCGGGGCCCGCCACCGGGGTCCCGGCGGGCGGACGGATCCAGCCGGTCGCCGAGTCCGCGGCGGCGGCGTGCGCGGCCGGAGCGGAGACGGAGGCCTGCGGGCCGGGGCCGATCGGCACCGGGGAACCGCCGAGCCGCACGGGCTCGCCCGAGGGCGCCATCGGCGGGTGCTCGGGCCGCTGCGGGACGGCCTGGCCGGTCCGCGGGTCGGTCCACGGGTCGGCGCCGCCGCGCTGGCGGCGGTGCGTGGCGGGACCGGCGGCGGGACCGGCGCTCTCGATGGGCGCGGAGATGCCGGCCCGGGGAATCACCGGCTTCGGCACGGCGGCTGCCGCTGCCGCGGCGGCCGCGGCGGCGTTGCGGTGGCCGGCCCGCCGGGCCTCGATCATCGCGACGGCCCGCTCGGGCAGCCACGCCGAGGCGGTACCGCTCTCGTCGCCGCCCTCGAAGAGGTGCGGGGCGAGCTGCGCCTGCAGGTCGGCCGGGGTCGGCCGCTGCGTGGCGTCCATCTTCATGCAGGAGTCGATCAGCGGGCGGAGCTCGTCGGGGAGCCCGTCCAGGTTGGGGCCCTCGCGCAGCAGCATGAAGACCGTCTCCACCGGGTTCGCCCCGTGGTAGGGCGGGTGCCCGGTGGCGGCGAAGACCAGCGTGGAGCCGAGCGAGAAGACGTCGCTGGCGCCCTTGACGCTGCGCGAGTCCTTCGCCTGCTCCGGCGACATGTAGGCGGGGGTGCCGACGGCCACGTTCGTCATGGTCAGGCGGGTGTTGGAGACCCCGCTGGCGATGCCGAAGTCGATCACGCGCGGGCCGTCCTCGACGACGAGCACGTTGGAGGGCTTCAGGTCGCGGTGGACCAGGCCCGCCCCGTGGATCGACTGGAGCGCCTCGGCGATGCCGGCGGCGAGCCACCGTACGGCCTGGGCCGGCATGGGCCCGCACTCGTGGACGATCTCCTCCAGGGAGGGCGCCGGTACGTACGCGGTCGCCAGCCATGGCACGGCCGCACGCGGGTCGGCGTCGACCACGGCCGCCGTGTAGAAGCCGGAGACGGCGCGGGCCGCCTCCACCTCACGCGTGAAGCGGACGCGGAACAGCTGGTCCTCGGCGAGCTCGGTGCGCACCGTCTTGATCGCCACCCGGCGTCCGGACGCCGACCGGGCGAGATAGACCAGCCCCATGCCGCCGGCGCCGAGCCGTCCCAGCACCTCGAAAGGGCCGATCCGTCTCGGGTCGTGCTGCGTCAGCTGCTCCACCACTCGCCTCCACACCCATCCCCGTACGGGGTCCCTCGCGGTCCCCGCTCTTCCAGCCAGCGCCGGTGGCATCGCCGTCATCGCCGTCATGCCACCGGATGCGCGCGAGCCGCCGCGGGTCCCTGCCCCGTGCAGCGTCTCACCCCCGGGGGCCGCCCGGGTCGCGCACCCCCGATTCTGTCAGGCCCGCGCCTGGTCCGGCCCCGGCACGGCGGGTGGTCGCGTACGGGGTGCCGGGAACGGCGTACAACCCCGGGGCGAGGTCGTGTGTCTAGCTCCCGTTCGACTCGCCAAGATCCGGGGGATCCATGCGTCACCGCTTGACTTCAGCCATCGTCGTCACCGCAGCAGCACTCGGCGGACTGGCCGTGCCGGGGGCGGTTCATGCCGCCACCAACGACTGCGGGGGCACCATGCGTGCCACCCGTGAGGGCGCCATCTTCTTCAGCTCGGACTACGAGGGTCCCGGTATCACCCTCCCCGTCCACGTGCGGGACAAGAGGACGGGTCTGCGCGTCGCGTCCGTGAGCAAGTTCCGCGACGTGGACCTCGATCCCTCGGACGACAGGTTCGACCCGGACAAGCTCTCGGACCCGCTCAAACTGGACAGCCTCGCGGTGTACGCGCTCGAGATCGACACGGCAGCCGGCACCGCCGTCTGCGGGGACTTCGACTACCGGCTCCGCACGGAGATCGCCAAGCCCGTCGCGCAGGGCAAGGTTTCCCTGGCCCGCCTCACGACCACCGTCTCGGCGGACGTCACCGGCTTCGACCCGCGGACCCAGCAGAGCGCTCCGCTCAAGAACACCAAGGTCACCGTCTCCCACGAGGGCTCCGCGCGGCGGGAGGCGTCCACCGACGCACAGGGCCGCCTGTCCTCGCCCGTCACGTACCGGGGCACGGAGAGCTCCACCGAGGTGAGCATCAGCCTGGCGGCCACCCCGGAGATGCGCCCCGCGACGGGCCGGGTCCGCGTGGCCTCGGACCACCAGCGGGCCGAGATCCTCCTCGACCCCGCGTCCCGGAAGGTCACGGCCCGCTACGGGGAGACCGTGAAGCTCACGGGCAAGGCCGTCGTGATCGCCGCGGACGGCACGCGCAAGCCCGTACCCGAGGGCACCGTCCTCTCCACGGGGATCAACGGTGCGGTGACGAAGACCGGGGCGGACGGCCGGTTCGAGCGATCGGTACGGATCGTGAGCCCCGGGGACGTCACCACCGGGTGGCTGGGCGGAACCGCGTATCCGTGGCTGGCAGGCGGGGCGGGCTCCACGAAGGTCCAGTTCCTCGCGGCCATCGGCGTCAGCGACTTCAAGGCCACCATCGACGCGGAACGGCGCGTGACCTTCACCGGGGCCACGAACCTGAAGCCCGCCAGTGCCGACCCCGGCCCCACCACCATGGAGGTGCAGTACTCGGCCGACGGCAAGACGAACTGGACGACGCGCAAGACGTTCGGCTTCTCCTTCAACCACAGCTTCGCGCAGACGCTGCCGGGCGAGGCGGACGGCTACTGGCGGCTGCAGTACTCCGGGGGCAAGAGCAGCGCGGGTGCGATCCTCGAACGCACCGTCACCCCGCCGGTCCGCCTGACCCGGACGGCGACGGCCTTCTCCTACTTCAACGCCGCGCCCGAGCCGGTCCGCAAGGGCCAGACCTTCACCATCAAGGGCACCCTCCGGCACCAGACCCCGGCGAAGGCCTACGGCGGCCAGACGGTGGTCTTCTGCTTCCGGCCCGAGGGCAGCCAGGCCTTCGTCTACCAGGGCCAGGCCAAGACCGCCGCCGACGGCACCTTCGTCCGCGCCTTCAAGGCCGACCGCACCGGCACCTGGATCGCCCGCTACAGCGACTCCGACGGCAAGCACTTCAACGCCGAAAGCCGCCCGGACGACCTCGTCGTGAACCCGTAAGCAGGTCGCCCTACTTGCGGAAAGAGGCGTACAACCCATCGGGTGCCTCGCGGGTCTAACAGCCGTTCAGCTCGTCGAGACCCGGGGGAATCCGTGC
This sequence comes from Streptomyces sp. NPDC058401, assembly GCF_042722885.1. Classification (NCBI taxonomy): domain Bacteria; kingdom Bacillati; phylum Actinomycetota; class Actinomycetes; order Kitasatosporales; family Streptomycetaceae; genus Streptomyces; species Streptomyces sp. NPDC058401. The sequence goes on along the minus strand of NZ_JBHXKA010000123.1, from coordinate 7,208 downwards.
GTCACCGTTTGACTTCAGCCGTCGTCGTCGCCACAGCGCTGCTCGGGGGACTGGCCGTGCCGGGGTCGGTGCACGCCGCATCCGATGCATCCCTCGCCTCCGTCGCACCGGGTGCGGCCGATGCCGCCGGCGGGGCCACTGCCTGCCCGCCGGACATGGCCGCCACCCAGGACGGCTCCCTCAGCGTCCACAGCGCGCAGGACGGGACGGGCGTGCCCGAGGGGCTCGTCGTCCACCTGCGGGACAAGAAGACGGGTCTGCGGGTCGCCCGCGTCGACACCTTCCGCAAGGTGAGCGACCCTGACGGCATCCTCCCCGACTTCCGGCTGGTCTCGGAGCCGCTCAAGCTGTCCGCCCTCGGGATCTACGCGCTCGAAGTCGGCTCCGAAACCGCCCCCGTCTCCTGTGGGGACTTCGACTACCGGCTGCGTGCGGTGGTCTCCAAGGTCGACGCGGCGGACGGGGTGTCCCTCGACAACCTCAAGACCACCGTGTCGGCGGACGTCACCACCCTCGACCCGCGGACCGGGGCGAGCGCCCCGCTCAAGAACGCCAAGGTGCGCCTCACCGCCGACCGCACGGCGCAGGACGCGACCACGGACGCGCAGGGCCACGTGTCCTCCCCGTTCACCTTCCGGGGCACGGAGAACCACACCGAGGTGCGCGTCGAGGTCCTGGACACCCCCGACGTCCGCGCCGGGGGGCGCAGCGAGACCGCTCGCACGGTCCCGCAGAAGGCCGAGATCCTCCTCGACCCCGAGTCCCGGAAGATCAAGGCCCGCTACGGTTCGACGGCCAAGATCACGGGGCAGGCCGTCAGGGTCGCCGCGGACGGCACGCGTACGCCCGTACCCGAGGGCACCGAGATGCTCGCGGACCTCACCGGCGAGCCGAGGACGACGGCGGACGGCCGGTTCGAGCGGCAGCTGCTGATGTCGCGCGGCGGCCCGGTGAAGACCACGTGGGCGGGCGGCAAGTCGCCGTGGCTGCGCTACGTGATCGCCAGTACGGAGGCCGAGGTCGTCGAGGTCAGCTACTTCACGGACCTCAAGATCACGGCCGACGCCGCCGGCCTGAAGTTCTCCGGTGGCCTCGCCCACAGGCCCCTCAGCCCTGCCCCCACCCTCATCGAGGTCCAGTACTCGGCCGACGGCAAGGCGGACTCGGCCTGGAAGACGCACCACGTCTTCACCGTGGACTTCGCCTCCGCCCGGTTCGACCTGACGCTGCCGGGCGTCGGCGAGAGCGACGGCTACTGGCGGCTCCGCTACGCCGCCGCACCCCGCATGCAGGGCTCCGTCACCGAGCCGGTCCGGCTGACCCGGACGGCGACGGCCTTCACCTACTTCAACGCGGCGCCGGAGCCGGTCCGCAAGGGCCAGAGCTTCACCATCAAGGGCACGCTCAAGCACGAGACCCCGGCGAAGCCGTACGAGGGCCAGACGGTGCAGTACTACTTGCAGCCCGTCGGCAGCCAGGAATTCGTCTACCAGGGCCAGGCCAAGACCGGCGCGGACGGCAAGTTCGTCCAGACGTTCACCGCCACCGAGAGCGGCGCCTGGATCGTCCGCTACAGCGACGCCGACGGCAAGCACTTCAACGCCGAAAGCCGCCGGGACGACCTCACGGTCAACCCGTGAATCCGTGAACCCGTAGACCCGTAGACCCGTAGACCCGTAGACCGTGAGCAGGACGCTCGACGGTCATCACCGCGAGCACACCAGTCCTTGGGGGGACCTTGTGAAGCACATGCGCTACACCACCGCACTGGCGGTCACCGCCGCCGTCGTCGGCGGCCTGCTCCTCGCTCCGGGCACGGCGCACGCCGCCGACCAGGATTTCTACGTCACGGCCACCGCGGAAGGCATAACGATCGACGTGGTCCGCGCCTACTACATGAACCCCGTGGTCCACCTGCGGGCGAAGGGCTCCAACACCCGCGTCCAGACCATCAAGGACTTCAGGTACGAGGAGAGCGATTCGTCGTCGACGGAGGGGTCCTTCACCTCCGGCCCGGTGAAGCTCGACAAGCTGGGGCTCTACTCCGTCGACGTCGAGTACCGGGGCACCGACGGCGAGTCGCTCGTGCGCAAGGACACGGCCACCCTCCCCTACACCCTCAAGCCCGTCCTCAGCGGCATCACCAGCTCGAAGGCGGTGTCCCTCGACAGCCTGGGCACCACCGTCGAGGCGGACCTCCAGGGTCTCGACCCGCGCGACGGCAAGCAGACCCCGCTGGCCAACGCGCAGGTCGACCTCTGGGTCTCGGAGAAGTCCTTCACCGCGACCACGGACGGCAAGGGCCACGTCAAGGCACCCGTCACCTTCACGGGGACCGAGGCCGACGCACAGGTCGATGTGGGCCACAAGACCGCGACCGGCCTCTCCGTCTGGGCCAAGGCCAAGGTCCGGGTGTCGGCCCAGGCCGTGAAGATCGAACTGGACCCGGGCTCCCGCGCCGTGTCCGTGCCGGAGAACGGCACGGTCCCGGTCAAGGGCTCGATCAAGCGGGTCGCGGCCGACGGCACGCTCAAGCCGGTGGCGACGCCCATGAGCCTGCACGTCCTCGGGCGCCCGTACACGTTCAAGAGCACCGCGGACGGCCGCTTCTCCACCAGCTTCAAGGCGGATGACGACCGGACGGCCGAGGTCACGACCGATCGTCAGATCTGGCTCGACCAGAAGACGTCCGCCGCCACGGTGGCCGACGTCCCCGCGGACGTGCACTTCCCCGGGCAGCCCACCGAGCAGTACGGGCCGGGGGCCCCGTGGACGGTCCGGTTCAACCAGTACGCAACGCTGTACCACACGGAGGTGCACTCGGGCCCGAAGCTCCCGACCGGCGGTCCCGTCGAGATCCAGTTCTCGCCGGACGGCAAGGCCTGGACCACTCGTAAGACCTTCGTGGCCACCTTCGACACCGGATTCGACCAGTCCGTGCCCGCGGAGCGCGGGTACTGGCGCCTGCGGTACGCGGGCACGGACGTGCCGCACGGCTCCTCGGACGTCCTCAAGGTCGATCGCGTCGTGCCCGCGATCTCCGAATTCAACGCCCATCCCGAGCCGGTCAAGCGCGGTGGGCAGCTGACCGTACAGGGCCGGGTGAACGGGATGAACAGCCCGGCCACGCCGGTCGCCCGCGCCACGGTCGCCATCCTCTACCGGCCGACGAGCAGCAGCGCATGGGTCAAGGTCGGGACCACGGCCACCGATGCCCGCGGCGCCTTCAAAAAGGCGTTCATCGTGGACCGTGGCGGCGACTGGATGGCGGTGACGTCCCGGGACGGCTGGGGGCTGCGCGCCGAGAGCCGCGTGGACTCGGTCGAGGTCACCGGCTGACCCGGCGGACGGGCACCCCCTAGGGGGTGCCCAGCCTCGTCCGCGGCTCCGAGAGGAGCCCGAAGACGGCGCCCTGGTTGTCCGCGACCACCGCGATGCGCCCGTACGGGGTGTCGAAGGGGTCCGCGGTGACCCGGCCGCCGAGGCGCTGCACCATCGCCACGGACTGGTCGCAGTCGGGGACGGCGAAGTACGCGAGGAAGTGCGCGGGCATGATCTCCGGGAAGGCGTCGGTGATCAGGCTGCGCCCCAGGACGGCCGTCTCCGAGCCGGGTGCCCTGCCGGGCGGGGACCAGACGCGGTACTCGATGCCCGACTCGGCGTCGTTCTGGTCCTCGGGGACGTAGCCGAAGACCTTGGCGTAGAAGACGTCCACGGCGTCGCGGGCCCGGGTGTAGACCTCGGACCAGCAGTACGTGTACGGCTCGTTCTGGGCGTCGAAACCGTGGTGGGTGCCGGGCTGCCACAGCCCGAAGACGGCCCCGCCGGGGTCGGCGGCCATCGCGGCGGTCCCGTACGGGCCGACCGGCATCGGGTCCATCACCATCTGGCCGCCGGCGGCGCGGATGCGCTGGGCGCAGGCGTAGGCGTCGGTGGTGTAGAGGTAGATCCCCCATACGGTGGGCATGCGGCCGTCCGGCTTGGGGGCGAGGGCGGCGACGTTGCGGCCGCGGCTGTAGGCCTGGGTGTAGTGCCCGTACTCGGCTCCCGCGCTGTCGGCGAAGGTCCACCCGAAGAGCTCACCGTAGAAGCGCTTGCCGGCTTCCACGTCCGGCAGGGAGGCGTCGACCCAGCAGGGTGCGCCTTCCACGAATGCGGCCATGAGCCCGGTTCCTTCCGTTGTGCGGGGGTGTGCGAGGGTGTGCACCCTCCGCGCACGTTCCGCCTCGCTCGCCCAGCCATGTCCTCCGGATCATGATGTGCCCGAAAACTTGTCCACAGCCTGTTGATAAGACTATTCGGGGGATAGGGTCGGAAGCCGGACGGCGCGCCCGGGGCGCACGCCCGGCCGGAATCGGTCGCAGTGACGGGTCGGGACGGGCGTACGCCCAGGCCAGGCGTCCCCTCACCCCATTTGCAGGCGGCCGAATCGCGCGCCGATCACCCCTCGGTAAGCTGACGGCATGACAGGACAAGTACGTACCGTCGACGGCCGCGTTGCCGGCCGGCGCGGTCAGGCGACGAGGCAGAAGCTGCTCGACTGCCTCAGCGAGATGCTCAGCTCCTCGCCGTACCGCGACGTCAAGGTGATCGACGTCGCCCGCAAGGCCGGCACCTCCCCCGCGACCTTCTACCAGTACTTCCCGGACGTCGAAGGCGCCGTCCTGGAGATCGCGGAGCGCATGGCCAACGAGGGCGCACAGTTGACCTCGCTGGTCGAGGGGCGCGCGTGGGTCGGCAAGGCGGGCTGGGCTGCGGCCGAGGAACTCGTCGACGGATTCCTGGAGTTCTGGCGGCGCAACGACGCCATCCTGCGGGTCGTCGACCTCGGTGCCGCCGAGGGTGACAAGCGGTTCTACAAGATCCGCATGAAGATCCTCAACTCCGTCACCAACTCCCTCACGGAGTCGATGAAGGAGCTCCAGGCCAAGGGCAAGGTCGACAAGGACGTGAGCCCCGCGGCGATGGCGGGTTCGCTGGTCGCCATGCTCGCGGCGGTCGCCTCGCACCAGAAGGGGTTCCAGACCTGGGGCGTCAAGCAGGCGGAACTCAAGCCGAACCTGGCGCTCCTGGTCCACCTGGGCATCACGGGCAAGAAGCCGACGAAGTAGGCGGCGGACCCCGAGCGGGTCCGCCGGCCCTTCGGTCCTACGGGGCTTCGGTCCTTCGGTCTTACGGGGCTTCGTCCACCGGGCCTTCCGCCGCGATCAGCGACGCTCCAGGCGGAACAACCGGATCTCGCGCTCGATGCGCGCCTGGTACGCCGCGTACGGCGGCCAGAACTTCAGCACCGCCTGCCACGCCGCCGCGCGTTCCTCACCCGCCAGCAGGCGGGCACGTACGGCGATGTCCTGACCCTTCCAACTCACCTCCGCGTCAGGGTTCTTGAGCAGGTTCCCGGTCCATGCCGGGTGTCCGGGGCGGCCGAAGTTCGAGCCGATCAGGATCCAGCTCGCCCCGTCCTGCTCCGGCATGCACGCGAGCGGGGTGGTGCGCGGTTCGCCGGTCTTGGCTCCCTTGGCGGTGAGGATCACGCCGGGGAGCATCTGGGCGCTGAGGATGACCTTGCCGCGGGTCAGCTTGTGCACCGCCTTGTCCATGGCGGGGATGAAGTGCGGTGCGATCTTGGCGAACAGCATGGTCGAGGAGACCTTCTGCATCAGCTTGACTCCGGGCGCCATCAGACGGCCACCTTCTCAGTGCGTGGGGCGGGGGCTGGTGTGGGTGCGAACGTGGCTGCGGGGGCGAACAGCCCGGCGGCTTCCGCGGCATGGGCGCGCAGCCGGTGGACGGGGCCGAAGAGCAGTTCGTCGGCGGCCGCCCGCTTGAAGTAGAGGTGCGCGTCGTGCTCCCAGGTGAAGCCGATGCCGCCGTGCAGCTGGATGGCCTCGCCGGCGGTGATCCGCAGCGCTTCCAGGGCCTGGGCCAGGGCGAGTCCGCCCTGCGCCGGGTCCCATGCGGCGTAGTAGGCGGCGGAGCGGGCCGCCTGGACCTGTACGTAGAGGTCGGCGAGGCGGTGCTTGACCGCCTGGAAGGAGCCGATGGCCCGGCCGAACTGCTCCCGCTGCTGTACGTACTCCACGGTGCGCGCGAGCGCCTGCCCGGCCGCACCGACCGCCTCGGCGGCCAGAACGGCGGCGGCGCCGCGCCCGGCGGCAGCGAGCGCCCCGGCCACGTCGGTGCCTCCACCTCCCAGCAACTCAGCCTCAACATCCCGCAGTTGAATACAGGCCTGCGGCCGGGTCTCATCCAGGGTGGTCTGCCGCGCCCGTACGAGGCCGGGCGCGTCCTCCCGTACGAGGAACAGCAGCGTGCGGCTACGGGCGAAGCCTCCCGTGTGCGCGGCGACCAGCAGCAGCGAGGCGCTGTGCCCGTCGAGCACCTGGGCGACCTCCCCGTACAGCCGCCAGCCGCCGTCCACGGCGCGGGCCTGCACCCCGCCGGCCCGGCCGCCCCCGGCCCAGTCGCCCGGGGCGTTGTCCCCGGTCAGCGCGAGGGCGGTGGCCAGGGCGGGGCCGGGCACGGCGAGCGCGGCCGTGAGCCCGCCCGCGGCGAGCGGCGGCAGCAGGGCCGAGCGCTGGTCGGCGGTCCCCAGTGCGGTGACCAGCGGCACGGCGAGCACGGCCGTGGCCAGCAACGGCGAGGGCAGCAGCACCCGCCCGGTCTCCTCACAGGCCAGCACCAGGTCGGCGGCGGCGCAGCCGACGCCCCCGTACTCCTCGGCCACGGCAATGCCGGGCAGCCCGAGCTGCCGGGCGAGCTGCTGCCACAGCTCCCGGTCGTATCCGGCGTCGGTGCGGACCGCGGCCTTGACCTCGTCCGGGCCGCAGCGTTTGCCCAGGATCTCGCGCAGGGTACGGCGCATCTCGTCCTGCTCCGCGGTGAAGGCGGCATCCATCGTCGGGCTCCTCCCCGTATCTGACGGGCCGTCATGTTAGGGCGAGCAGCGCCATAAGCCCAGGGCCCGAACCACCCCGAACCCGATCGCCGCCACCAGCCCCCTCACCCGGCCACCAGACCCAGACACCCCACCGAGCCAGCCCGGCAACGACCTCCCCCACCCGGGGTCGGGGGCTACGGCCGGGGCGGGGACGGGGGCGGGGTGGGGTGTTGGCCTGGACGTAGAGCGTGATTTGTGGCGCACAGGGAAGCCAAAACTGTCGAACGTAGGAGGCAGGGCGCCTAAATCATGCAGTCCAGGCCAACAC
>NZ_JBHXKA010000122.1:0-24049 GCF_042722885.1 Streptomyces sp. NPDC058401 | reverse complement strand
GGCTGTGGGAGCCCCCGGAGCCCCCGGAGCCTGGCCGTCACGCTGCTCGACGACCAGTGAGGCCGCGGGCGGCGCGGGCAGCGCCTTGAAGACCCAGGTGCGGTAGGACCAGAAGCGGAACACGGTCGCGATGCCGATGCCGGTGAACTTGAAGAAGTTCGAGGCGAGCGGCCCGTCCCAGTGGAAGCCGTACGTGGCCGTGAAGAGGATGCCGTTCTCGATCACGAGCCCGATCGCGCTGAACGCGACGAACAGCCCGAGCTCACGGGTGCGGCCCGCCCCGGTCCGGTCGGCCCGGTCCCGGTAGGCGAAGTAGCGGAAGCCCAGGTAGTTCGTGACGATGGCCACCAGGGTGGCTATCACGCTCGCGCGCACCACCTGGAGGTCGGTGACCTGCCGGATCAGGTTGAAGACGCCCAGGTTGACCAGGACTCCCAGCCCGCCGACGGCCCCGAACCTGGCGATCTCGCGTGCGAGCCCGCGCACGCGGTCGAGGACGGATCCGCTCTCCGGCTTGCTCATATGAGGCTCAGTCCTGTCTTCGGGGCCCCCGTATGAGGCGTCACACGTTCACATCACACGTTTGACCCGTGCGCGCCCATGCTAAGTGTCGCCCCATCGGTACGTCTGCGCCTTCGGACACCGTGCGACACACGGCACACCCGCCACGCACGACCGCCGGGTACCGGCCAGGGGCGCCCCGATGCGGGTCCGGATGGCGGAATACCGCCGGATACCCTGGAGGAGTGACGTTCCCGGTAGTCGGCATGGTCGGCGGCGGACAGCTCGCCCGCATGACCCACGAGGCGGGTATCCCCCTCGGCATCAGATTCAAGATCCTCAGTGACACCCCACAGGACTCGGCGGCCCAGGTCGTGAGCGACGTCGTCATCGGCGACTATCGCGATCTGGAGACCCTCCGCGCCTTCGCGCGCGGCTGTGACGTGATCACCTTCGACCACGAGCACGTGCCCATCGCGCACCTGCGGGCCCTGGAAGCCGACGGCATCCCCGTCCGCCCGGGGCCCGACGCGCTGGTGCACGCCGCGGACAAGGGGGTGATGCGCGCCAAGCTCGACGAGATCGGCGCGCCCAGCCCCCGCCACCGGATCGTGAGCGATCCGGCGGACGCGGCGGCCTTCGCCGAAGAGGTCGGCGGGTTCCCCGTCATCCTCAAGACGGTGCGCGGCGGGTACGACGGAAAGGGCGTGTGGTTCGTCCGTACGCAGGCGGACGCCGAGGCCCCGTTCAAGGCGGGCGTCCCGGTCCTGGCCGAGGAGAAGGTGGACTACGTCCGCGAGCTCGCGGCCAACATCGTCCGCTCCCCGCACGGCCAGGCCGTGTCCTACCCCGTCGTGGAGTCCATCCAGGTGGACGGGGTCTGCGACACGGTCATCGCCCCCGCCCCCAACCTCTCCGAGGCCCTCGCCGGCGAGGCCCAGGCCCTGGCCCTGCGCATCGCCAAGGAACTCGACGTGACCGGCCACCTGGCCGTCGAGCTCTTCGAGACCACCGACGGCCGGATCCTGGTCAACGAACTGGCGATGCGCCCGCACAACAGCGGCCACTGGACGCAGGACGGTGCCATCACCTCCCAGTTCGCCAACCACGTACGGGCCGTCCTGGACCTCCCCCTCGGCGACCCGCGCCCCCGCGCCCGCTGGACGGTCATGGCGAACGTGCTCGGCGGGGACTACCCCGACATGTACGCGGCGTACCTCCACTGCATGGCCCACGACCCGCAGCTGAAGATCCACATGTACGGCAAGGACGTGAAACAGGGCCGCAAGGTCGGCCACGTCAACACCTACGGCGACGATCTGGACGATGTGCTGGAGCGCGCACGTCACGCAGCCGGCTACCTCAGAGGAACCATCCAAGAATGAGCACCTCCGCAGCAGCTCCCGTCATCGGCATCGTCATGGGCTCGGACTCCGACTGGCCCGTCATGGAGGCCGCCGCCCAGGCCCTCGACGAGTTCGAGATCCCCTACGAGGTCGACGTGGTCTCCGCGCACCGGATGCCGCGCGAGATGATCGCGTACGGGGAGCAGGCCGACGGGCGCGGCCTGAAGGCGATCATCGCGGGCGCGGGCGGGGCGGCCCACCTGCCCGGCATGCTCGCCTCCGTCACCCCGCTGCCGGTCATCGGCGTTCCGGTCCCGCTGAAGTACCTCGACGGCATGGACTCCCTGATGTCCATCGTCCAGATGCCGGCCGGGATCCCCGTGGCCACCGTCTCGATCGCCGGGGCCCGCAACGCCGGGCTGCTCGCCGTACGGTTGCTCGCCGCGCACGACCCGGAGCTGCGGGCGCGCATGACCGACTTCCTCCAGGACCTCAACGACCAGGCCACCGAGAAGGGCAAGCGGCTGCGCAGCAAGGTCGCCGGCCAGGAGTCGTTCGGATTCGCCAAGTGAGCCCCGCAGGGGCGGCGGACGCGTCCGCGCACCTGGACGCGGCGCGCGAGCTGCTCGCCGAGCACCCGGTCGTCGACGGGCACAACGACCTGCCCTGGGCCCTGCGCGAGACGGTCCGCTACGACCTGGACCGGCGCGACATCGGCCGCGACCAGAAGGGCCACCTGCACACCGACATCCCCCGGCTGCGCGCCGGCGGCGTCGGCGCGCAGTTCTGGTCGGTCTACGTGCGCTCCGACTACGCGGGCGACGAGGCGGTCAGCGCCACCCTGGAGCAGATCGACGTCGTCGCCCAGCTGATCGACCGTTATCCGCACGACCTGGTGCGGGCGCTGACGGCCGACGACATGGAGGCGGCGCGCGCCCAGGGCCGGATCGCCTCGCTGATGGGCGCCGAGGGCGGGCACTCCATCAACAACTCGCTCGCCACCCTGCGCGCCCTGCACCAGCTCGGCGTGCGGTACATGACGCTCACGCACAACGACACCATCGACTGGGCGGATTCGGCGACCGACGAGCCCCGGCACGGCGGGCTCAGCGAGTTCGGCCGCGAGGTCGTCCGCGAGATGAACCGGATCGGCATGCTCGTCGACCTCTCGCACGTCGCCGCGACCACGATGCGCGACGCGCTCGCGGTCACGGCCGCGCCGGTGGTCTTCTCGCACTCCTCGGCCCGGGCCGTCTGCGACCACGTGCGCAACATCCCGGACGACGTGCTGGCGCTGCTGCCGGCCAACGGCGGGGTCGCGATGGCCACGTTCGTGCCCAAGTTCATCCTCCCGGCAGCCGTGGAGTGGACCCTGGCCGCCGACGAGAACCTGCGCGCGCACGGCTTCCACCACCTCGACACCACCCCCGGGGCGATGGCCCTGCACCGGGCCTTCGAGGAGGCGCGCCCGCGCCCGGTGGCCACCGCCGCCACGGTCGCCGACCACCTCGACCACATGCGCGAGGTGGCCGGCGTCGACCACATCGGCATCGGCGGGGACTACGACGGCACCGCCTTCACCCCGGCCGGGCTGGACGACGTGGCCGGGTACCCCAACCTGGTCGCCGAGCTGCTGGCACGCCGCTGGTCGAAGGCCGACCTGGCCAAGCTGACCTGGTCGAACGCGGTACGGACGCTGCGCGACGCCGAAGCGGTGGCGCGCGAGCAGTCGGCCTCCCGGGGCCCGTCCAACGCGGTGCTCCCGGTGTGAGGCCGAGGAGCCCCGCCGCTTCCTGACCGGCCCGCCCGGCGGATCGGGTGTACGGGCTGTGACCAGCGAACACTGCCGGTTACACCCGAACGCCACATCCGCCGGGCGCCTCGGGCGTCCCACATGTCACGGTGGCACCATCTTCCCTGCTTCTCTCCCGCTGCTTTTGGCACCGACACAGCCGCCGAGACCGGAGCGCACGCCATGGCCGACCTGCAGGACGAACCGCACGCGAACCCGGTGACCCCCGTGGGCCCGGGCTCCCTAGGAGCCGAGGATCCCCCGGGTCCACTGCTCCCGGGCGCCCTGGACCGGGCCGCCGCACTGCTCAGCGTCCATCCCGTCGTGGATGGCTGCAACACCCTCGTCCGGACCCTGCGCGAGAGTCCGTACCACGACATCGAGACCTCGGACGCGGGCGTCGACACCGACATCCCGCGGCTGCGCGCCGGGGGAGTGGGTGCCCAGTTCTGGTCGCTGCTCATGCCGCGCGAGGCCGCGGCCACCGACCAGGTGGTGTCCGACACCCTCGAACAGATCGACGTGGCGCTGGCCCTGATGCGCCGTTATCCCGACAGCCTCTGCCTCGCGCTGACCGCCGACGACCTGGCGGACGCCCGCAACCGGGGCCGCATCGCCTCCTTCCTCGGGCCCGTGCCCGGCCGCACCCTGACGGACTCGCTGGGCGCGCTGCGCGCCTTCCACGCGCTGGGCGTACGGATCCTCGCGCCGGCCGGGGCGCCGTGGGCGATGGAGGGGCTGACGGCCTTCGGCCACGAGGTGGTCAAGGAGACGAACCGGCTGGCGATGCTGCTGGACCTTCGGGGCTGCCCGCCCGCGCCGGCCTGCCAGCTCGCCGCGGCCTCCAAGGCGCCGGTGATCATCTCGCACACCGGGGCGGCCGCCCTCACCCCGCACCCGGAGAACGTGACCGACGAGGTGCTGCTCGCGCTGCGGGCGGCGAACGGCCTGGCGATGGTCAGCTTCGACACCGCACTGACCGGGGACTCCCTGCACGCGGTGGCGGACCACGTGGAGCACGTACGGGCCGTCGCGGGCCCCCACTGCGTGGGCCTGGGCGCCGGCTTCGGCGCCGAGCCGGGCACCCCGCGCCCGGCGGGACTGACGGACCCCTCGGGCTACCCGCGGCTGATCGCGGAGCTGCTGGAGCGCGGCTGGCCGGAGACCGACCTGGCGCTGCTGACCTGGGGGAACGCCCAGCGGGTGGTGCGGGACGCGGAGTTCACGGCCCGCGCGGCGCAGCACCGTAGGGCGTCCGGAGCGGCCTGAGCGCCCGAGCGGTCCTCAGACGCGTGCCGGAACCCCGGCTCCGGCCTTGGGCGCCGGGGTAACGGAGGCCCCGGCGTCCGCCCCGGACCCGGCTGCGGGGACGGGGCTCACGCTCGCCCGCCACAGGCGCAGGCAGGACCAGACGGCGGCCCAGGCCAGCAGCCCGTTGCGGAGCACCAGGAGGAAGGTGCCGAAGCCGGTGCCCGGGAGGATCTCCGAGCCGTAGGTGAGCGGGTAGATCGCGGTGCTGAGCGCGGTCGAGGCGACGATCAGCCAGGCCACCGGCCGCTGCGTGGTGTGCTTGCAGGTGAGGCAGACGGCCGCGAGGCCGACCAGCCAGATCAGGTACTGCGGGCTGAGCACGCGGCTGGTGATGGTGAAGACGAGGATGGCGCACAGCGCGGCGTCCAGCGGGGTCGCGGTCGTCCAGCGCCGGGCCTTCACCCGCCACAGCAGCAGCCACGCGAACCCGACGACCGTGAGGCCGACGGAGAGCAGCGCGACGCTGGAGACGTACGGGCCGAGGTACTCGTAGGCGCCGTAGCGGACTTCGACCTTCCCGGACCAGGCGCCGACGAGCTTGCCGAACATCAGGGCCGAGCCGCCGAGGGATTCGACCTGGATGCCGCGGTTGCCCTGGTTGCCGAGGAAGCCGAGGGTGTCGCGGAAGAACAGCGCGAGCACGGCGAGCAGGACGGCCCCGGCCGCCACGGCCGAGACCACGGCGTCGCGGGTGGTGCGGCCGCGCGGGGTGCCGATCAGCGTGAGCAGCGGCCAGACCTTGACCAGGGCGCCGATTCCGGCGAGGACTCCGCCGAGCTTGCGGCGGAAGCGCAGGCACAGCAGCGAGCCGACGGCGAGCAGGGTGACCTGGAGGTCGTAGCGGCCGAAGGGCAGCGACAGCAGCAGCGGCAGCGTGGTCAGCCACAGCACGGCGCCGGCCAGGCTGCCGTCGGTGCGCCGGGCGGCGCGGACCAGGCCGACGCTGATCAGCGCGTCGCAGATCACGGTGAGCGCGACGAAGGCCTGGAAGTAGCTCAGGAAGGGGAGCAGGTCGGGCGACAGGAAGATCGCCGCCGCGGCCGGCGGGTACTGCCACATGACGTCGTCGTGCGGCATGGTCCCCGTGACGAGCACGTCGTACCAGTTGTTGTAGGTCTGGGTGATCTCCACGCGCACCGAGGAGGTGCCGTGCAGGTTCACCACCAGGAGGATCACCATCAGGGTCCGGGTGGCCAGCCAGAAGCCCGCCATGGCCAGGCGGCCGGCGCGCCCCCGGAGTGCGGAGTCGATGGTCCTGCTCGTACTGGTCATCGGCCGTGAGTCTAGCGATCCCATGCGCGCGCCCCGGCGGCTCCCGCCAACGATCCGGTGACGAGATGTGAAACCGCGCATTCCGGAACGAAGCGGATCAAGGACCGCCGGGGGAAGGACCGGGAGGTCAGGCGCGGGGCCGGGCGTGGAGATCCGCGCCGAGGTCAGGCGCGGGGGCGGCCCATCGCGCGGTAGGTCCAGCCGGCGGCGCGCCACAGGGCGGGGTCGAGGGCGTTGCGGCCGTCGAGGACGAGCCGGTCGGTGACGACCTCGCCGAGGGCCGCGGGGTCCAGGTCGCGGAACTCCCGCCATTCGGTGAGGTGCAGGACGACCTCGGCGCCGCGGGCGGCGTCCAGTGCGGTGTCGGCGTACCCGAGGGTGGGGAAGACGCGGCGGGCGTTGTCCATGCCCTTGGGGTCGTAGACGGTGACCTGGCCGCCCTGGAGGTGGATCTGGCCGGCCACGTTCAGCGCGGGGGAGTCGCGGACGTCGTCGGAGTCCGGCTTGAAGGTGGCGCCCAGTACGGCGACCCGCTTGCCGAGGAAGGAGCCGCCGACGGCGTCGCGGGCCAGCTCGACCATGTGGCCGCGGCGGCGCATGTTGATGGAGTCGACCTCGCGCAGGAAGGTCAGGGCCTGGTCGGCGCCGAGCTCGCCGGCCCGCGCCATGAACGCGCGGATGTCCTTGGGCAGGCAGCCGCCGCCGAAACCGATGCCGGCGCGCAGGAACTTCTTCCCGATGCGCTCGTCGTGGCCGATGGCCTCGGCCAGCTTCACCACGTCGCCGCCGGCGGCCTCGCAGACCTCGGCCATGGCGTTGATGAAGGAGATCTTCGTGGCGAGGAAGGAGTTGGCGGCCGTCTTGACGAGTTCGGCGGTGGGGAAGTCGGTGACGACCAGCGGGGTGCCCTCGCCCATGGGGATCGCGTAGACCTCCCGCAGGAGCTTCTCGGCGCGTTCGCCCCGTTCGTCGTCGACCCCGATGACGATCCGGTCGGGGTGCAGGGTGTCCTGGACGGCGAAGCCCTCGCGCAGGAACTCCGGGTTCCAGGCGAGCTCGATCTCCTCGCCGGCCGGAGCCAGCGCGGTCAGCTTCGCGGCGAGGCGCTCGGCGGAGCCGACGGGCACCGTGGACTTGCCGACGACCAGGGCGGCCCGGGTCAGGTGCGGGGCGAGCGATTCCACGGCGGAGTCGACGTAGCTCATGTCGCAGGCGTACTCGCCGTGCTTCTGCGGGGTGTTCACGCAGACGAAGTGGACGTCGCCGAAGGCGCCGACCTCCTCCCAGGAGGTGGTGAAGCGCAGCCGGCCCGTGGAGCCCGGCAGTCCGGCCACGTGGGCGGCCAGCAGCTCCTCCAGCCCGGGCTCGTACATGGGGACGCGGCCGGCGGCGAGCATGGCGATCTTCTCCGGCACCACGTCCAGTCCGAGCACCTCGAAGCCCAGCTCCGCCATTGCCGCGGCATGCGTCGCACCGAGGTATCCGGTGCCGATCACAGTGATCTTGAGGGGGGCCATGAGTGCTCCTGGAGGTGCGGGGCCGTTCGCGGCAACCGAGCATAGTCGGGCCGGTGACCGGGGATGCATTCCGGAGTCCGTCACCCGTCCGCCACCCCGCGGACACCGCGCCGCCGCCCGCCCGATGCCCCCCACCGGCCCCGCTGTCACGCAACTCACGTGCGACGCCCGTGTCGCGGTCGCCGGACGGACACTAAGCTTGGGCTACTTAACGGTAGTTAACACCACGCACCACCTGGGGAGTGAGAGATCTTGGCGGGTTCTGCCGACTTCGACCTGTACCGCCCGGCCGAGGAGCACGACATGCTCCGCGAGTCCGTCCGCGCGCTCGCCGAGGCGAAGATCATGCCCTTCGCCGCCGCGGTCGACGAGGAGTCCCGCTTTCCGCAGGAGGCCCTGGACGCCCTCGTCGCCAGCGACCTGCACGCCGTCCACGTGCCCGAGACCTACGGCGGCGCGGGCGCCGACGCCCTCGCCACCGTGATCGTCATCGAGGAGGTGGCCCGCGTCTGCGCCTCCTCCTCCCTCATCCCGGCGGTCAACAAGCTCGGCTCGCTCCCGGTGATCCTCTCCGGCTCCGAGGAGCTCAAGGCCAAGTACCTCGGCCCGCTGGCCAAGGGCGACGCGATGTTCTCCTACGCCCTCTCCGAGCCCGACGCGGGCTCGGACGCCGCGGGCATGAAGACCCGCGCCGTGCGCGACGGGGACTTCTGGGTGCTCAACGGCGTCAAGCGCTGGATCACCAACGCCGGCGTCTCCGAGTACTACACGGTCATGGCCGTCACCGACCCGGAGAAGCGCTCGAAGGGCATCTCGGCCTTCGTCGTCGAGAAGTCCGACGAGGGCGTCTCCTTCGGCGCCCCGGAGAAGAAGCTCGGCATCAAGGGCTCCCCGACGCGCGAGGTCTACCTCGACAACGTCCGCATCCCCGCCGACCGCATGATCGGCGCCGAGGGCACCGGATTCGCCACCGCGATGAAGACCCTCGACCACACCCGCATCACCATCGCCGCCCAGGCGCTGGGCATCGCCCAGGGCGCACTGGACTACGCCAAGGGCTACGTCCAGGAGCGCAAGCAGTTCGGCAAGCCGATCGGCGACTTCCAGGGCGTGCAGTTCATGCTCGCGGACATGGCCATGAAGATCGAGGCCGCCCGCCAGCTGACCTACTCGGCCGCGGCCCGCTCGGAGCGCGTCTCCGGCGGCGGCCCGCACGAGGACCTCACCTTCTTCGGCGCCGCGGCCAAGTGCTTCGCCTCCGACGTGGCCATGGAGGTCACCACGGACGCGGTCCAGCTCCTCGGCGGCTACGGCTACACCCGGGACTACCCGGTGGAGCGCATGATGCGCGACGCGAAGATCACCCAGATCTACGAGGGCACGAACCAGGTCCAGCGCATCGTCATGGCCCGCAACCTGCCGTAGGCAGGCCGCCCGGCCGTGTGAAACGTCGGCGCCCCCGGCATATGCCGGGGGCGCCGCGTGCGCCCCGTACGGCGTGGCTAGGCTGTGCCGCCCGGCCGGTCCTCGGTACGGGCTCAGGGGTGGGTTTCGGGGCGGGGAACGAAGATGTACGAAGAACGTGACATAGCGGGACTGATGAAGCAGATCGCCCGGCAGGACGTCCTGGAGATCGGCTCGGAGGGGTCCGTCGCAGCCGCCCGCGGGGCCGCACTGGCCCACATCGCCGAGAGCTACGGCTTCGAGTACCACGAAACGCTCCGCACCGGCCACAAGAAGGCGTACGTCCTGGTCCGGATGTACCGGGACCCGCGGCCCGAGGCCAGGGCCCGCGAGGCGGCCGCCCTCACCGCCCACCCGCAGGCCGGCAACGGCGGGACGGTACCGGGGATGCGGCCGGGCACGCTCAAGCCCCTGCCCGAAGGGGCCGGGGCCGTCGCCCTGATGAAGGACCGGATCCTGTTCGACACCATGGCCGCCGCGGCGGACAAGCGCCAGCAGCTGATCGCGTACGGATCCTGCGTGTTCCTGGCCCTGCTCATGCTGCTCGTCGGAGAGCCGGTCCTCGCCCTGGTCGTCGGCGGCCTGCTCACCGCCTTCCTCTTCGGCGCCTTCCGGATCGGCACGGTCCGCCGGAGCCGGATCGCACAGCGGCTGCAGGACGCCGGGTACCTCCAGGTGCGCGACGAGCGGGGAACACAGCGCTTCCTGCGCCCCGGCCAGCAGCTGCCGGGCCACGCCAACCCCTTCGCCTCCTGACCGCCGTGACCGCCACGACCGCCCTGAGCAGCGGCGAAGACGGCCGCACACATCGGGCGGCAGCCCCCTGGGGACCCCCCGGATGGGCTAAATTTGGACCTTCGTACGCCGGAACCGGTTGGGGAGAACGCAAATGACGGAAGCGATCCTGCTGGTCGGCGGACAGGGGACGAGGCTGCGCCCCGTCACGGTGAACACGCCGAAGCCGATGGTCCACACGGCAGGTGTTCCCTTCCTCGCCCACCAGATAGCCCGCGCCGCCGCCGCAGGCGTCACGCACATCGTGATGGCCACCTGCTACCTCGCCGAGGTCTTCGAGCCCTACTTCGGGGACGGCTCCGCCTTCGGCGTCCACCTGGAGTACGTGGTCGAGGACGAGCCCCTCGGCACCGGCGGAGCCATCCGCAACGCGGCGCGGCTGCTCACCGGCGGCCCGGACTCCTCGGTGCTCGTCTTCAACGGGGACATCCTCACCGGCCTGGACATCGCCGGGCTCGTCGAATCGCACAAGGCGGCCGACGCCGACGTCTCCCTGCACCTGGTGCGGGTCGACGACCCGCGCGCCTTCGGCCTGGTCCCCACCGACGCCCACGGGCGGGTGCTGGCCTTCACCGAGAAGCCGCAGACGCCCGAGGAGATCATCACCGACCAGATCAACGCCGGCTGCTACGTCTTCCGGCGCAGCGTGATCGACACGATCCCGGCCGGCCGGTCCGTGTCCGTGGAGCGCGAGACCTTCCCCGGCCTGCTCGCCTCCGGGGCGGTGCTGCACGGGGTCACCGAGAACACGTACTGGATGGACCTCGGCAAGCCGGAGGCGATCATCCAGGCCTCCGCCGACCTGGTCCGCGGGGTCGTCCCCTCCCCGGCCGTCCCCGGCCGCCGCGGCGAGTCCCTCGTCCTGCCCGGAGCCCACGTCGCGGCCGGCGCCAAGCTGTCGGGGGGCACCGTCGTGGGCGCCGGGGCCCGCATCGAGGCGGGTGCGGTCGTCCAGGGCTCCATCGTCATGTCGGACGCGGTCGTCGGCCCGGACGCGCAGGTGTCCGCCAGCCTGATCGGCGCCGGCGCCTCGGTGGGCGCACGGACCGTACTGGACGCCGCCGTCATCGGTGACGCGGCCGTCGTGGGGGCCGACAACGAGCTCCGCGCCGGCGCCCGGGTCTGGTGCGGGGCGCAGCTGCCCGACGCGGCGATCCGCTTCTCCTCCGACGCCTGAGCCGGTCGAACGCGGGCGCCCCCGCCTGGGGGCGCCCGCCACCGTGATGATCAGTTCCCGCGGACGGTGACCTTCTCGTCCTTCTGGATCTGCTGCACCAGCTGCTGCACCTTCGCCTTGTCCCAGACGAGGTTGCCGCCGCGCTGACCGGAGATCGGCATGTTCATGGACACGCCGTCACCGCTGCTGATGCCCTTCATCGCGAAGAACATCGACCCCATGTCCCACAGCCCCATGTCCTTGTCCACGATCAGCGTGTCCAGACCGGCGCCCAGCACCGGGTAGAGCGCGAACGGGTTGAGGATCGTCGTCGGGGTCGCCGCCTGGCTGGCCAGCGCCGACAGGAACTTCTGCTGGTTCTTGGTCCGCTGCAGGTCCGACTCGGCGAAGGCGTAGCGGGTCCGTACGTAGGCCAGCGACTGTTCGCCGTTCAGCGTCTGGGTGCCCTCCTTGAAGTCGGCCCCGGACTTCTCGTCCTTGAACCCCTTCTCGATGTTGAGCTCCACCCCGCCCAGCGCGTCCACGATGTTCGCGAAGCCGGCGAAGCCGATCTCCGCGTAGTGGTCGATGCGCAGGCCGGTGTTGAACTCCACCGTCCGCACCAGCAGCTCCGGGCCGTCCTCCGCGTACGCCGCGTTCAGCTTGACCCGCCGCCCCTGGCCCGGGAACTTCTTGCCCGACTCCGAGCCGACGAAGGAGGGGATCTCCACGTCGGAGTCACGGGGCAGGGAGATCATCGTGTTCCCGCTGGAGCACTTGGCGAGGATCATCATCGAGTCGGTGCGCTTGCCCTCGGCCGAGCCGGTGTGCAGCTTCTTCTTGTCCTCGGCGGACATGCCCTCGCGGCTGTCGGAGCCCACGATCAGGTACGTCGTGCAGTCGCCCTCCTTCGGGCGCTCGATGACCTTGGAGAGGTCGACCTCGCGGCGCACGTTGGAGTCGGCCCAGAAGTAGGTGCCGATGCCCGTCACGAGCAGGCCGGCGACCAGCACGATCGAGCCGATCTTGATCCGCTTGCGCCAGTCCGGGGCGGGCCCCGCCGGCCGGGCCGGGCCGCCGGGCCCGCCGGGACCGCGCCCGCGCGGCCCGCTGGGCGGCTGGCCGCCGCCGTAGACCTGGCCGGTGTTGTAGCCGCTGTCGTAGCTGTCGCCGCCGCTGCCGGCGCCGTACGAGCCGTCCTGCTGCGGAGGCACGTAAGCGGGCCCGCCCGGCGGCTGAGCCGGGCGGCGCGGGGGCTGCTGGGGCTGCGGAGGCTGCTGCGGCTGCCGGGACGCCTGGGGGCCGGGGCCGGGGCCGGGCCGCTGGACGTGCCTCATCCGCCGTGCGCCTTCCGGCTCCGCCCGGCCGCTGCCGCGCCCGTACCCGTCATCGCGGCGGCCCCGCTGGTCCTGCTCGCCGCTCCACCCGTCCCAGTCACTCATGTGCCCAAGAATGCCTGGCAGGGAGTACCGCGGAACACCCCCGGCGGCTCTTCGTACCGCTGCTGTTGCAGAGCTGACACCAGCGAGCCGCACTTAGGGCGTGTCTTTCGGATCAGGCCGGGCCCGCGGCGCCCGGCACCGCGCCTCGCCGCGTTGTCGTCACTCGCCGACTTCCCCAAGCTCTCGGCTTCGCTCGAGCAGGGGAGACCCCATTCGCGTCGACTCCCTCCTTCGCCTTGCGATGCACGGCACCGGCCACCGCAGGCTGACCCGGCCTGATCCGAAAGACACGCCCTAAGCTGTCTCCATGACAGAGATACCGGGCGAGCTGCCGGGAAAGCCGATCTCGGCTTCCCGCACCACCCTGAGCCACATCATGACCGCCAATGACACCAACCTCCTCGGCACGGTGCACGGCGGCGTGATCATGAAGCTGGTGGACGACGCGGCCGGCGCCGTGGCCGGCCGCCACTCCGGCGGCCCGGCGGTCACCGCCTCCATGGACGAGATGGCCTTCCTCGCCCCGGTCCGCGTCGGCGACCTCGTCCACGTCAAGGCCCAGTGCAACTGGACGGGCCGCTCCTCCATGGAGATCGGCGTACGCGTCCTCGCGGAGCGGTGGAACGAGTCCACCCCCGCCACCCAGGTCGGCAGCGCCTACCTCGTCTTCACCGCGGTCGACGCCGAGGGCAAGCCCCGCCAGGTCCCGCAGGTCATCCCGGAGACGGAGCGCGACGAGCGGCGCTTCCAGGAGGCCCAGATCCGCCGCACGCACCGGCTCGCCCGCCGCCAGGCCATCCGCGACCTGCGCGAGGAGCGGTCCGCGCAGGGGCTGGACGCCGACGTCTAGTACGCCGCCAGTACGCCGCCCCGGGGACGGCCGCTCTCCGGTCAGGAGCCGCCGCAGACCACCTGGTCGCCGGTGACCACACCGAATTCGCCCTGGTACGGGTCCTCCGCGCGCACCGCCACCACCTTGCGGTAGTCGGCGCCCGCGATCACCACCACGGTCCGCCCCTGCCCGCGCACGGCCCGCAGCTCGCTGCCCGGCAGCGCGGTGGACACCGTACGGGCCGACCGGTCCCAGCGCGGGTCGTACGTGATCACCGTGCGCTTGACGTCCCGGCTCGCGCCGTTCCCCGGAGCCCGGGTGGTGTCGAAGCCGGTGGCGCGCAGCGCCGAGTCCACCCGGGTGCCCAGCCCGTCGATGCGGGTGCCGTTCTCCACCTGGATCCGGACCTGCCCCGGCGGCACGTCCACCGGCACCGCCGGCTGGCGGCGCACCGGCTTGCCGGGGGCCGGGGCCGGGGACAGCGGCCGGTCGTCGCGCAGCGCCTGGAAGAGCTTCGCCGCCTTGCCCTCGTCCCATTTCACCGTGGAGCCGATGCCCTTGACCGGGAAGGACGGGTTCCCGACGGGGACGGAGGCGAACTCCGAGGACGAAGGGGTGAAATCGCGCATGGCCTGGCCGAGCGCCAGCATCTGCTCCGATCCGAAGCCCCGGTCGGCCCGGACCGAGCTCAGCAGGGTGGAACTGACCTGCTTGAACTTGACGGGGTTGAGCAGCACCCCGCCGCCCGTGGCCTGCTTGATCAGGGCCGCGATGAACCGCTGCTGGCGCTGCATCCGCCCCAGGTCCGAGGCCCCGTCGACATGGCGCGAGCGCACGTACTGGAGCGCCTGGCCGCCGCTGAGCCGGTGGGTGCCGGGAAGCAGGTCGAGGCCGGTGTTGGGGTCCTTCATGGTCTTGGCGGTGCAGATCTCCACGCCGCCCATGGCGTCGACCGTCTTCATGAAGCTGGTGAAGTCGACCTCCAGGTAATGGTCGATCTTCACCCGGGTCATGCTCTCGACGGTGCGCACGGTCAGCTGGGGCCCGCCCTCGGCGTAGGCGGCGTTGAGCTTCACCGGGTGGGCACCGTGCGGTTTGCCGCTGGAGCCGTCCACGTGCGCGGGCAGCTCCACGAAGCTGTCCCGGGGGAGGCTGACCACGCTGGCCCGGGCCCGGTCCGCCGAGAGGTGGACCAGCATCACGGTGTCGGTGCAGTGGCAGGGCGCGCCGCCCAGGCGGTACTCGCGCTTCTCCTCGGGGGTGATCTTGTCGCGGCCGTCGGTGCCGACGAGCAGGAAGTTCACCCCGTGCCCGGCCTGCGGGCGGTTTTTCATGTCCTTGAAGGGGTCCACCCGCTGGATCCCGGTGTCCAGCCCGGTCATCACGGCGTGCCCGAGGGCCCCCGAGCCGAGCACGAGCACCGACAGCCCCGCGGCGAGCCGGACCCCCCAGCGGGGTCTGTCCGCGGGCCGGTTCCCGGCTGCCCGGGGCCCGGCCGGACCGCCTGGCCGCGGCGCGCGCTGCGACGGCCGGGCGGACCGGGCGGGCAGGGCGGGTCGGGTGGGACGGTGCGGCTGGGGCACGGGGGACACCTCGCACGTTCGGCAGATTCGTCAGAACAGTAGGCCCATACGATCAGCCGTTGTCCTTACTGCTCATCCGGCGCGCACCCGGTTCCCCCGTACGCGGTAACGTGACACCGATACCCGACCTTGAAGGACCACATGCCCGCCCAGCAGCCCGCAGTCTCGGTGATCATGCCGGTACTCAACGAGGAGCGCCATCTGCGCAACTCGGTCCACCACATCCTCGGACAGGAGTACGGGGGTGAGATGGAAGTGGTGATCGCGCTCGGGCCGTCCAGGGACCGTACCGATGAGATCGCCGCCGAGCTGGTACGGGAAGACCCCCGGGTCCACACCGTCCCGAACCCCACCGGCCGGACCCCTGCCGCCCTCAACGCGGCCATCCAGGCCTCGCGCCATCCGATCGTGGTCCGCGTGGACGGCCACGGCATGCTCTCCCCCAATTACATCGCCACCGCGGTCCGCCTCCTGGAGGAGACCGGGGCGCAGAACGTCGGCGGCATCATGCACGCCGAGGGCGAGAACGCCTGGGAGGACGCCGTCGCCGCCGCGATGACCTCGCGGATCGGCGTCGGCAACGCCGCCTTCCACACCGGCGGCAAGGCGGGCCCCGCCGACACCGTCTACCTCGGGGTGTTCCGGCGGGAGGCCCTGGAGGCAGCCGGCGGGTACAACGTGGAGTTCGTCCGCGCCCAGGACTGGGAGCTGAACTTCCGCATCCGCGAGGCCGGCGGGCTGATCTGGTTCTCCCCGGAGCTGAAGGTCCAGTACCGCCCGCGCCCCTCGGTTCGGGCGCTCGCCAAGCAGTACAAGGACTACGGGCGCTGGCGCCACGTGGTGGCCCGCTACCACTCGGGCTCCATCAACCTGCGCTACCTCGCCGCACCGGCCGCCGTCTGCGCGATCGCCGCCGGTGTGGTCGTCGGAGCCGCCGTCACCCCGTGGGCCTTCGTCCTCCCCGCGGGCTACCTCGCGGCGATCACCGTCGGCTCGATCCCGGCCGGCAAGGGGCTGTCCCTCAAGGCCCGGCTGCGGATCCCCGTCGCGCTGGCGACCATGCACGTGTGCTGGGGCTACGGCTTCCTGACCAGCCCGCGCTCCCTCGCCGCCAAGGTCATCGCGAGCCGCCGTCCGTCGGTGAACCGGGACCCCGCAGAGCTCTGAGCGGCGTACGCACACGAAAGGGGTGACCCGGTCCGACGAGGACCGGGTCACCCCTTTCGGTGTGTGCGGGGCGTTGTCGGCCCCTCAGCTCACCAGGTGAACGGACCGTAGATGTCCATGCAGCTGGTGTCCGTGCCGTTGAGCACGTCGGCCGACTCCGGGACCGAACCGGCCTCCGGCGGCGCCTGCACCGGGTAGGTGGCGCCCTCGCGCCAGTCCGCGCCCACCAGCACCGTGATCCTGGCGGCCGCGGCCGACTTCTGCACGGAGGTGGCCGGGATGCCGAGCGCCGCGGCCACGCCCTGCGCGTCGGCCGCCTGGGCGTCCGTGGCGTAGCGGACGACCGTCGCCTTCTCCGGGGTCAGCGCGCTGTCCGCCTTGGCCAGGGCGAAGCCCTTGGCGACCAGCTCACCGGCGATGGCCGTGGCCCGCTTGCCCACCGGCGGCGCTCCGACACCCGTGCCGTTGACCACCTGCACGGCGATCTTCGCGGGGTTGGAGGCCGGCGGCGCGGAAGACGTCTGCGGGGCCGGGTCGGTCGACTGGGCGGGGGCCGAGGGGGACTGGCTCGCGCCGGGCTGCCCGCTCTCGGCCGGCGCCGGGTCGCCGTTCTTGTCCATGGCGATGTCCTTGCGGAGCAGCTCCCAGACCCTCTCGGCGTCCGTGGGGTTGAGGATCAGCCGGTCCTTGTCGCTCGGGGCCTGCAGCACCGGGATCGTGGCCGACGTGATGCGGTTGACCGGCACGTCCTTGAGCAGCAGGGCGAGGTCGAGGAGCTTCTTGACCGTCCCGATCTCGTCCGACACCTGCAGCGCCTTCGTCGCCGCCTCCGCCAGGCCCGTGAGGCGGGGGAGGTCGGTGAAGGCGTTCTGGCTCTTGAGCCCGCGCATCATCGAGTTCATGTACATGTGCTGCGCCTTGGCCCGGGCCATGTCACTGCCGAAGGCGTGCCGGGTGCGCAGCCACTGGAGCGCCTGCTCGCCCTGGACCCTGTGGGTGCCCGCCGTCAGTTTGAGGCCGGAACCGCCCGTCCCCGACCCCGGCTTCGACTGGTCGAAGACGTTCTGGTTGACGCAGACGTCGACGCCGCCGATCGCGTCGGCCATGCTGACGACACCGGCGAAGTCGATCATCATCCAGTGGTCGATGTAGATGTTGGTCAGCTTCTCCCAGGTGGCCAGGGTGCAGCCCGGACCCCCGTTGGCGAGGCTCTCGTTGATCATCGTCTTGGTGGCTTTGTACTTCTTGCCCGTCGCGGGATCGGTGCACTCCGGGATGTCCACGAGGGTGTCGCGCGGAACGGTGGTGACCGAGGCGTTCTTCCGGTCGGCGGATATGTGGACCAGCATCTGCACGTCGGCCCGCGCGGGGTCGCCGATGTTGTCCCAGCCCCCGCCGAGCTTCGCGTTCTCCTCGTCACGGACGTCGGAGCCGAGCATCAGGATGTTGATCGGACGCCGGCCGGCCGCGTCGGCCTCGCCGCGGGCGACACCGCTGTCGCCGCTCAGGCGCTGGCCGCTGCGGATGTTGCCGTTGAGGTGGCGGTAGTAGAGGTAACCGGCCGCCGCCGTCCCGAGTATGAGCAGCGCCACGATGGAGGCCGTCCAGCGCAGTACGCGGCGGCGCCCCCGCCGGGTCGGCCGCTTGCCGCCTGCGCCCCCGGCCCCGCCACCGCGGCGGTGGCCGGAGCCGGACCTCGGCGCGGGTACGGCGCTGGTCGCCGTCGGCCGGGTGCCGGCGCCGGATATGCCGTTGCCGGCCCGGCCCGGCGCCCCCTCCCCTTGCACGCTGCTGTGCCTCACGCGTCCCCCATCACGATCACTCTGTGTCGGTAGTGTGCCGGTCCGACGGACCCCGGCACGTCATTGCGTGACCGCGGGGGGCCGGCCGGCCCCCCTGTCGGTCACTTGGCGCAGACGGACTTGTCCGCCTCGACCCGCTGGACGCCCTCGGGCGCCTGCTCGGGCGCCGTCATGGAGACCCCCGCCCCCTTGAAGTCGGCGCCGAGCGTCAGCTTCATCGGCGTCTTGGGCGCGGCGTCGGCCGTGCCCATCTTCAGCGCCGTCGCCGGCAGGCCCATCATGTCCGCCAACGCCCTGGCCTGGTCGGCCTGGTTGGGTGCGTACTCCAGCTGCGTGGCGTCCACCTTGGCGGGCGCGTTGCCCAGGTTGCTGGACTTGGGCACCCCCTTGGTGTTCTGCAGCCAGTTCAGGGTGCCGGACGCGGATCCGGCCTTGCCGCCGCCGTTGTAGACGTCCACCCGGACGTCCTTGGCCGCCGCGCGGTTGCCCTGGAGCAGGGCGTCCGCCTTCGCCTTCGAGTCGGCGTCCGCCGCGTCCTTCGCCGCCTGTTCCTTCTTCTCGACCTCGGTGAGGGAGACGTCCCCGCGGATCATCTGCAACAGCGGTTCGGACTGCGCCTGATTGACGACCACGGTGGCTTTGACCTTCTCCGCCGGATTGTCGAGCACCGGAAGCGTGGTGAAGGTGATGTTCTTGAGGTCGATGTTCTTCAACTCGCCCGCAAGATCGGTGAGTTTTCCGATCGAACCTATCCCCGAATCCACGCTCAGCGACTTCGTGGCGGCTTCCGCGAGGGAGAAGAACTTCTTCGGACTCGTCAGCGTTTCCTTGGACTTCATCTCGCGCATCATCGAACTGAGGAACTGCTGCTGCGTCTTGATGCGGTCCAGGTCGCTCTCGTTGCCGAAGGCGTGCCGGGTCCGTACGAAGGCCAGCGCCAGCTCGCCCTGCAGCCGGTGCTCGCCCGCCGTCAGCTTGAGCTTGGAGTCCTTGTCGTTGACGTCCTTGGCCACGCAGACCGGCACCCCGCCGACCGCCGTGCTCAGGTTCTTCACCGCGTTGAAGTCGACCATCATGAAGTGGTCGACCTGGATCCCGGTGAGCTCGTTCACCGTGCGCATCGTGCAGCCCGGGTCGCGGCCCGCCTGCCCGAGGCTGGTGTTGAAGCGGGCCCCGCGCTCGCCGGGGATGTCCTTCGTCGAGCCGTCCGGCTGCTTCGTGGGGCAGACCGGCACGGTGGTGATCAGGTCGCGCGGGATGGACAGCGCCGTCGCGTTGGAGCGGTCCTTCGACACGTGGAAGAGGATCGTCGTATCGGCGTGGCCGACGCTGCCGGCGTCCCCGTAGCCCTCGTTGCCCGCGCCGCTGCGCTTGTCCGTGCCGATGACCAGGATGTTGATCGGCTGGTCCTTCTTGAAACCGCCGCTGGTGCCCGCGTCGCCGATGTCGGTGACCCTGATGTTGCCGTTCAGGTGCTGGTAGTAGAGGTACCCCGCCACCGAGCCGCCGACCAGCAGCACCGCCAGGGTTCCGCCGGTGATGGTCAGGGCCCGTTTGCGGCCGCCACCACCGATCTTGCGCGAACGCCCGCCGCGCCGGCCGCCGCCGGGCGGAGGAGCGTCACCGCGGCGCGGCCCGGGAACCCCGGGGGAGGGGGCGGCGGGGGAGCGGGGAGGAACGGGGGCTCTGCGGGGCGCCCCGCGGGGAGCGGACCGCTGCGACGGCGCTTGCGCAGCGGTGTCTTCCAGTCGCAGCTCGTAGTTGCCGGTGCGAGGGTTCAGTACCCATTGATCTGCGGGGTCGATCTCATCGGCCCGTCCACGGCTTTGCGCATCCACGGTTTGCTCGAATCCTCCGTCGGTGCTTCGCGACGCGCCTCCCCCAGGCGCACGGTCAACGATCCGGCTGCTGGCGCAAGGCCTCTGTGCTGGCCGGGCGCCGGATCGCTCACCTTATCCGGACAGGTTCGCCGCAAACCATGCTGGTGATGAATTCCACGCACTTACAACGGGGCAATCTCCCCAACAAGCTCGGCCCGGGCACCGGCTTTTGGGATTGCTTTACCGGCAGTCGGCCACCCCGGCGGTGGTGCCGGTGAAGGTGGGGACGGGGGTGGAGGGCTCCGCGGTTCCCGGGCGGTCCGCCTTGTCGTCGGCCGCCGCCTCCGCCTCCGCCGCCTCCTCCCGGACCCGGTCCCCGTCCCGGTCCCCGTCCCCGTCGTCCGGACGCGAGACCGGAGCGGGCGTGCCCGTGGCCTCGGGCGGGGCGATGGTGAGCGGCTGGTCCGCCCGCAGCCGCTGGAAGAGCTGGGACGCGTCCGGCTGCCGCAGCTCGTCCCGGTTGCGGTTGGCGGCGTACGGGCGGCGCGGCACCGTGAGGAACTTGATCTGGTCGGTCGGGATGTCGCGCACGCCCCGTACCAGTTCGTACAGCCCGCGCAGCGAGGCCAGCCCCGGGTCGGTGGTCACCGAGGAGGTCGCCGCGTCCAGCAGCGGGTACAGCCGGGCCGGGTTGAGCAGCACCCCGTTGCTCTGCACCTTCTTGACGAGCGAACCGAGGAACGCCTGCTGGCGCTCCATCCGCTCGGTGTCACTGCCGTTGCCCAGGCTGTGGCGGGCCCGTACGAAACCCAGCGCCTGCTCGCCCTGGAGGGTCTGCCGGCCCGCCGGCAGCTTCAGCTTGGCCTCGGTGTCGTCCACCGGCCGCCGCAGGCACACCTCCACCCCGCCGATGGCGTCCACCATCTTCTTGAAGCCGCTGAAGTCCAGCACCATGTGGTGGTCGACCCGGATCCCGGTCATCGCCTCCACCGTGCGGATCGTGCAGGCGGTCCCGCCCCACTCGTAGGCCCAGTTGAACTGGGCGAACTGCTCCGTGGTGCGGCTGCCGTCAGGCTTCAGGCACGCGGGTACCTCCGCCATCAGGTCCCGCGGTATCGACACCGCCGTCGCGCTCTTCCGGTCCGCCGGCAGGTGCAGCAGGATCGTGGTGTCCGAGCGCTGCGTGCCCTGGTCCTGCCCGTACCGGGCGTTGCCCGGACCGGTGCGGGAGTCCGAGCCGATCAGCAGGATGTTCTGCGCGCCGCCCGCCAGGTGGACCGGGCGCTCCTTGTCGTAGCGCCGCAGCTCGGCGGCGGCCGAGGTGTCCTCGGCGATGTTCCCGTCGAGCTTGGAGTAGATCCACCAGCCCGTGCCCGCCCCGACTACGGCCAGCAGGCCGGTCCCGGCGCCGATCCAGCGCAGCAGCCGGCGCCGCTTGCGGCCGTTCGGAGGCTGTTCGCCTCCGGCCGCATCGGTGCCGCCCGGTATGCCCGCGCTGTCCGTCACTCGCGTTCCGTCCCCTCACCCGAACCGGTACGGGCCGTACGGGTGAGTACGGCCTGTGCCGATCCTGCCCCCGGGGCATCGCTGCGGCCCGGGGGCACGGCCGTGTATAGGGCCATGTGGGTGACAAATCGCCCAGATCCGGCATTGGGCGGTGTGGGTGACGGCGGGCCCGGACCGGATCAGGCCGTGTGGGTGACCCGCTCGCTCTCGATCCGCTGCGCCAGCGCCGAGTCCGCCAGCTCACCGGCATTGCGGCACAGCACCACGGAGCCGCCCGTGGCCAGGGCCGCGTACAGCCCGGCGGAGAGCCCCTCCCAGCTGTCGTAGCCCTGCCGGGACAGCACCCGGGCGCCCTCGCCGAAGCCGAGCTTCTGCGCGTCCTCGCGGGCCCGCTCGCAGATCCGGGCGTACGAGAGCTCCTCGCCGCCGACCACCAGACCCGGGCCGTCCGCGTCCACGGGCTGGAACGGGGCGAACCGGTCGCCCTGCCCCGGCACCTCCACCGCGTAGTCGGCGAAACCGGCCGGCGGCTGCGGGAAGCGCCCGCCCAGCGGCCGCAGCGCGAGCGCCACCCGCTCGCCGGAGCACGCGGCGGCCTCCTCCAGCGTGTCCGGCCCGCTCACCACCAGATCGGCGCCGGCCGGATCCCCGCCCACCTCCGCCACGACCCCGACGGAGGCGCAGGCGAGCAGCCACACGGCGCTCTGCCAGTGCGCGGGGAGCAGCAGGGCGAGCCGGTCGCCGGGCTCGGCGCCCAGGTCGCCCTGGAGCAGATTGGCGGTCTTGGCCACCCAATTGGCGAAGGTGGCGACGGACAATTCGACGCGCTCGCCCGTGGCGTCGTCGTAGAAGGTCACGAGCGGGCGGCCGGGATCGGCGGCGAGCGCGGATCGCAGCAGGTCGGCAGGGGTGCGGTCAGTGGCGTTCACGAACCAGAGCCTACGCGGGCCGCCCCGCGCCCCTGCGCCGTACGGCCGCAGCACGATCCCCCGTACGGAGGAGGGGTATCGGCGCCGGGACCGGACGGTACGTCAGCTCTCGGATGGCGCCGGCCCCGGGCAGTCCCCAGCATCCTTTTCATGCGTGCATTCCTTGCTTCCTCCATCGGCGTCGCGACGGCTGCCGCACTGGCCCTGCCGCTCGCGCTCCCCTCCACCGCCCTCGCCCGCCCGGCAGCGACGCAGTCATCGGCCGGGGCGGCATCGGCAGCCCCCGCGGCCCCGGTGGCCCCCGCCGGATCCACCCAGTCCCTGCCGCTCGCCCCCGTGGGACCCGCGGCGGACCGCCCCACCGGGGTACCCGGCATGAGCACCTCGCCCCGGCTGCCCGAGACGCGCGGCCTGTCGGCGCGCGAGGTCAAGACCTTCTCGCTGGTCGGCGTCGTCTGGGACGACGCGAGCACCCAGCTCGACGGCACCGTCCAGGTCCGCACCCGCTCCGTGGCCACCGCGGCCTGGTCCGACTGGCAGGACGTCGACACCCACAACGGCGAACACGCCGCCGACCCCGACACCGCGGAACGGGGAACCGGCCGCGTCCGCGGCAGCACCGCCCCCCTGTGGGTCGGCCAGTCCGACGGCATCGAGGTCCGCGTCCAGGCGGAACCCGGCGGCCGCACGGTGAGCAGCGGGCTCCCCACCGGCATGCGCATCGAACTGGTGGACCCGGGAGACTCCTCCCGGCCCCCCTCGGACGCGAAGAACGGCAACGCCGGAGAAACCGCGCCCGCGGTCGACGACGACGACAAGGGCGAGCTGGCCCTCCTCCCCGGCATGACCATGGAAATGGCGGAGTCCTCCTCCGCCAACGTCCCCATGGCCCCCCTGGGCGCCCAGGAGATCCCCGCCCTCAACAAGGCCGACTCCACCGCCGACGCGGTCCTCGCCGACGAGGCCCTCGCCGCCGCCCCGTACATCGGCCCGCGCCCGAAGATCGTCACCCGGCTGGGCTGGGGCGCGGACGAGAACCTGCGCGAGAAGGGCTTCGTCTACACGAACACGGTCAAGGCCGCCTTCGTCCACCACACCGCCTCCGGCAACAACTACGCCTGCAAGGACGCCCCGGCCGTCCTGCGCAGCCTGTACCGCTACCACGTGGTCAGCAGCGGCTGGCGCGACATCGGCTACAACTTCGCCGTCGACAAGTGCGGCACCGTCTACGAGGGCCGGGCCGGCGGAGTCGCCAAGGCGGTGCTCGGCGCGCACACCATGGGCTTCAACACGGACAGCATGGGCGTCGCCGTCATCGGCACCTTCACCTCCACGGCCCCGCCCAAGGCGGCGGTCGACGCGGTGGCCCGCCTCACGGCCTGGAAGCTGGGCCTCTTCGGCGCGGACCCCCGCGCGAAGACCACCCTCCGCTCGGGCGGCGGCAACCTCTACGCGAAGGGCAGCAACGTCCGCCTGAACGTCATCTCGGGCCACCGAGACGGCTTCGCCACAGAATGCCCCGGCCGCCTCCTCTACGGCCAACTCCCCCCCACCCGAACCGCCTCAGCCAAACTCCAGGGCCGCCCGTGAGCCCCGTTCCTTCTTGACGCTCTGCTCGCACCATTCGGCCCTGGCGGGCCTCATGGGCTTCGCATCGCTGCGCCGGACTCCGTCCGTCGGTGGCGGGTCGGGGCGCTCGCCACGGCCGTCCCGGCGCGGGGTCCGGTGGGCGGGTGCGGCTGAGTCGGCCCTGCGGGGCAAAATCCCCTACCCACCCTTCCCCCCGTACCCCCGGGGCCCCCCCCCCCCCCCCG
>NZ_JBHXKA010000121.1:0-24248 GCF_042722885.1 Streptomyces sp. NPDC058401 | reverse complement strand
CGTTCGACAGTTTTGGCTTCCTTTAGCGCCACAAATCACGCTCTACGTCCAGGCCAACACCCCACCCCGCCCCCGTCCCCGCCCCTGCCGCAGCCAATCCAGTCGTCCGGCGTTTGAGGACCGGGGTCTGGGGCGGAGCCCCAGGGGGTCCGGGCGCAGCCCGGGACCCCGCTCGCAGCCCGTCCGGCGTTTGAGGACCGGGTCCGGGCTGGACCGGGGAACGGTGGAAGGGTGGGTAGGGGACTTTGCCCCGCAGGGCCGAACCAGCCGCACCCGCCCGCCGGGCCCACGCCGGGACGGCGGTGGCGAGCACGCCGACCGGCCACCGCCGGACGGAGTCCGGTGCAGCAGCCAGAAGCCCGCGCAGCGGTGCGAGGGGTGCGTCAGGAAGGTGCCCCGCGCAGCGGTGCGAGCGGGGCGTTAAGAAGGCGAAGGTGTGGCGTGGCGGCGGGCTCTGAGGGCCAGGCTCAGGGAGAGGACCGTTTCCGGGTCGTCCAGGTCCGCGCCCAGGAGCTCCGAGATGCGGGCCAGGCGGTTGTAGAGGGTCTGGCGGTTCAGGTGGAGCTCGCGTGCGGTCTCCGCCTTGCGGCCCGCGTGGGCCAGGTAGGTCTCCAGGGTGGGGAGCAGGGGCGGCCGGGAGACCGTGTCGTGCACGCGCAGGGCGCCGATCGCGCGGTCCACGAAGGCCGCCAGGTCGGGGTGTTCGCGCAGCCGCCACAGGAGCAGGTCGATGTCCAGGCGGCGGGCGTCGTACCAGGGGCGGGCGGGGAGTCCGTGCGCGGCGGTGGCCGTCTCGGCGGCGTGGCGCAGGCCGGCCGAGACGGTCGCCCAGCCGCCGCAGACGCCGACGACCACCGCGGGCGCGGCCCCCGCACGGTCGAGGCCGGCCCGCTCCACGCCGGTGCGCAGGGCCACCGCGACCCGCTCGGCGACGGTCGTGCGCTCGGCGTCGGAGCGGAGGTTGACCAGGAGGGGGACGCGGCCTTCCACCGGGCGGACGCCGAGGAGGACCGGGACGCCGACGGAGGCGAGTTCCTCCAGGACGGCCCGGGCCAGGACCGCCCAGTTGCCGGAGGGGGCCAGGTCCGAGGAGAGCCGCATGACGATGGGCAGGAGCGGGCCGGGGCCCGGCTTGAAGCCCAGGACGCGGGCCTGGGCGGGGGCGTCCTCCGCCGAGATCCGTCCTTCGGCGAGGTCGGTGAGGAAGTCGCCGCGGCCGCGCGCCGCGAGCTCGTCCTCCTGCCGGGCCTGCATCAGGACGACGGCCAGTACGCCGGCCGTCCGCTCGGCCGCCATCCGGTGCACGGGCAGCAGTGGCGCCGATACGCCGAGCAGGACCAGCCGGGCCCGCACCGAGCCCGTGCCGCGGCCGCCGCCGGGGACGTCGACGACGACGGCGTTGCCGGAGGGCTCCGCCGGGCGCTGGCCGCGTAGGCCCTCCCAGACCTGGAGCGGGTCGGCGGCGGCCTCGCCGGTGCCCGGGCCCGCCGCGTACAGCAACTGGCCGTCGGGGGTTTCCATGAAGACCGGGTTCGCCGTGAAGTCCGCCAGGATGTGGAGCACTTGGGGGATGCCGCCGCCGTCGAGCAGGGCTTCCGTGCAGCGCCGGTGGACCTCCTCGGCCCGCTGGAGCAGTGCGTAGTGCCCGTTCACGATCTCGGTGTGGACCTCCTCCGTGACGGTGACGAAGGGGACCTCCCGGTGCAGCTGGACGAGGGGGAGTCCGACCGCGCGGGCGGTCTCCACCAGGGTCGCCGGGAGCCGGGTGAAGCGGGGGCCCAGCTCGACGACCAGCGCGGCGATGCCGCGGTCGGCGAGGCGGCGTACGAAGGCGCGCTGCTCGGCGGGGCGGGTGCCGAGGCCGAGGCCGGTGGTCAGCAGCAGCTCGCCGCCCTTGAGCAGGGAGGCGATGTTGGGGACCTCGCCGGCGTGCACCCAGCGCACCGTCCGGCCGAGCCGGTCGGCGCAGGCCACCACCTCGGGGAGTCCGCTGCGCAGTCCCGGCAGCTCCAGTGCCCGCTGAACCGTGATGCCGCCCTGATTGTCCATATGGCGGACGCTACCGGGGCTGTTGTTCCGTGCACATCACCGAGCGGTTACGGGGTCCGATCTACCCCCGTCCGGCCCGACAACTCGTCGCCTCCGAAAGGAGATTATCGGACCGCCTGCCGATTGTGGCGTACGTCACCCGGGGCGAGGGCGCGGAAGGCGGGGCCACCGAGGGGGAGCGGGGTGATCACGGCCCTGACCTGAGCCTCAGGCGGGCGCGATGTTGTGGTTGAAGCGGAAGACGTTGTCCGGGTCGTACTCCCGCTTCAGCCGGCCCAGCCGCCGCATGTTCTCGGATCCGAGGCCGGCCACCACCCGGTCCCCGCCCTCGTCGCCGGTGAAGTTGAGGTAGACCGCGCCGGTGCTCCAGGGCTGGACGTCGGCGCGGACGTCCTTGACCCACTGGCGGCAGCGGTCGTCGTCGGCCGGGTCCTCCCAGGCGCCGAAGGGGTGCACCGCCCAGGGCGCGTCGCGGAACGGCACCGGGTAGCCGGCCGGGCCCTCGGCGATGGCGCCGCCCTGCGGCCACATCACGTGCTGGGTGCCGCTGGGCACCGGCATGGAGTCCGCGCGGGCGCAGAACACGTCCACGAACGCGTCGGGCGCGCCCGTCAGGTACTCCGCCGACCAGTGGTTCCGCAGGCCCGGCGGATCGTCCATCATGCACTGGAGGTCCGCGTAGGGGATGGTGGTCAGCAGCTCCGCCTCGTGCGGGAGCGCCAGCAGCGGGGCGACGAGCCTGCGCAGCTGCTCCTCGGGCCCCGCGTAGGTGACCAGCGCGCCGGCCAGCAGCCGGCCGACCAGGTGCGGCGGGACGAACTCCTCGGGCGGGCCGGTCAGGTAGATGGCGCCGCCGCCGGCCTCGCGCGGCCCGTCCTGCATGAGGTCCCGGTACGTACGGACCATCTCGGGCCCGTGCTCGGGGAGGTACAGCAGCAACGCGACGGACATCGCCGGCAGTTCGTGCAGCCGCAGGGTCAGCGAGGTCGCCACGCCGAAGTTCCCGCCGCCGCCGTGCAGCCCCCAGAACAGCTCGGGATGGTCCTCCTCGGTCGCCGTCACCAGCTCCCCGTCGGCCGTGACCAGGTCCACCGCGAGGAGGTTGTCCACCGCCAGGCCGAACCGGCGGTCCAGCCATCCGGTGCCGCCGCCGAGCACGAAACCGCCGACCCCGGTGGTGGAGACGCGCCCGCCGGTGGTCGCCAGCCCGTACGGCTCGCAGGCCCGGTCCAGGGCGCTCATCGTGGCACCGCCCTCGACGCGGACGGCCGAGGCCCCGGGGTGCACCGTCACCCCCTGCATCCGGCGCAGGTCCACGACCAGGCCGCCGTCGTTCAGGGACATCCCGGCCACGCTGTGGCCGCCGCCGCGCACCGCGACCGGCAGGTCGAGCCGCCGTGCGAAGCGCACGGCGGTCACCACGTCCACCGAGCTCTCGCACTGCGCGATGACGGCCGGCCGGCGGTCGATCATCCCGTTGTGGACGGCTCGGGCCCCGTCGTACCCCGGATCCTCCGGAACCAGGACGGCGCCGGACAGGTCCTCGCGGAGCTCGGCGAGCGCCGTGCCCGCCTTCGAGAGGGGAGCCATGGCTACCCCCTTCCGGGAGATGCGGAAGGCGCGGAAAGGCCTGCGACCCCTCCAGGTTAGTCAGCCGCCGTACGCCCCGCTCGCCGTCAGCCGCAGGGCCGTGTCGATCAGGGGGACGTGGCTGAAGGCCTGCGGGAAGTTGCCCACCTGGCGCTGGAGCTTGGGATCCCATTCCTCCGCCAGCAGCCCCAGGTCGTTGCGGAGCGCCAGCAGCTTCTCGAAGAGGCGGCGGGCCTCGTCGACCCGGCCGATCATCGCCAGGTCGTCCGCCATCCAGAACGAGCACGCCAGGAAGGCTCCCTCGTCGCCCTCCAGACCGTCCACGCCCGCTTCCTCGCCCGAGGTCGGGTAGCGCAGGATGAAGCCGTCTGGGGTCGACAGCTCGCGCTGGATCGCCTCGATCGTGCCGATCACCCGCTTGTCGTCCGGCGGCAGGAAGCCCATCTGCGGGATCAGCAGGAGGGAGGCGTCCAGCTCCTTCGACCCGTAGGACTGCGTGAAGGTGTTCCGTTCCTTGTCGTAGCCCTTCTCGCAGACGTCCTGGTGGATCTCGTCGCGCATCTCCCGCCACCGCTCCAGCGGACCGTCCGCGTCACCGCTCTCGATCAGCCTGATCGTGCGGTCCACGGCCACCCACGCCATCACCTTCGAGTGCACGAAGTGCCGGCGCGGACCGCGCACCTCCCAGATGCCCTCGTCGGGCTGGTCCCAGTTGGTCTCCAGGTAGCGGATCAGCTTGAGCTGGAGCAGGGAGGCGTAGTCGTTGCGCGCCAGGCCCGTCATGTGGCCCAGGTGCAGGGCCTCGGTGACCTCGCCGTACACGTCGAGCTGGAGCTGGCCGGCGGCGCCGTTGCCGACCCGGACCGGGCCGGAGTTCTCGTAGCCCGGCAGCCAGTCGAGCTCGGTCTCGCCGAGCTCGCGCTCACCGGCGATCCCGTACATGATCTGCAGGTTCTCCGGGTCGCCGGCCACCGCGCGCAGCAGCCAGTCCCGCCAGGCGGAGGCCTCCTCGCGGTAGCCGGTGCGCAGCAGCGAGGACAGGGTGATGGCGGCGTCGCGCAGCCAGGTGTAGCGGTAGTCCCAGTTGCGGCTGCCGCCGATCTCCTCCGGGAGGGAGGTGGTCGGCGCGGCGACGATCCCGCCCGTGGGGGCGTACGTGAGCGCCTTGAGGGTGATCAGGGAGCGGATCACCGCCTCCCGGTAGGGCCCGTGGTACGTGCACTGCTCGACCCAGTCCCGCCAGAACTCGGTGGTGGCCTCCAGGGCCTCCTCGGCCTCCGGGGGCTGCGGCGGCTCCTTGTGCGAGGGCTGCCAGCTGATGCAGAACGCCTTCCGGTCGCCCGGCCCGACGGTGAAGTCGGAGTACGTGGTCAGGTCCTTGCCGTAGGTCTGCACCTCGGTGTCCAGCCAGACCGAATCGGGGCCCGCGACGGCCACGGTCCGGTCGTCGACCCGGCGCACCCAGGGCACGACCCGGCCGTAGCTGAAGCGCATGCGCAGCGCGGAGCGCATGGGGACGCGCCCGCTGATGCCCTCCACGATGCGGATGAGCTGCGGTGCGTGGTCCTCGCGGGGCGGCATGAAGTCGATCACACGGACCGTTCCGCGCGGGGTGTCCCACTCGGACTCCAGGACCAGCGAGTCACCTCGGTAGCGGCGCCGGGTGGCACGCGGGGCCTCGGCGCCGGCCGGGAACGCCGGGCCGATCCGCCAGAACCCGTGTTCCTCGGTGCCGAGAATGCTCGCGAAGACGGCATGGGAATCGAAGCGTGGCAGGCACAGCCAGTCCACCGCCCCGTCCCGGCAGACCAATGCCGCAGTCTGCATGTCGCCGATCAGTGCGTAATCCTCGATGCGCCCGGACACGTTGCATCTCCAGTCGAACAGCCACGTCCGCCCCGAAGGGCGCTTGCATTGCGCGATGCCGCGGATTCTCCGGTGATGTGGATCGCCGCGTCCAGCCCATGATTCCGGAACCGGACGGGTTACGCCGTTCGCGGGGCCGCTCGGCGGGGATGTGATCGAGATCCGAGCAGGACAAGACGGCACCCTAGTGATCCCCGTCAGCTTGAGGACAATGGGGTTCGGCCGAACGGGTGAGCGGCTGCGTTGCCGGGGTGACGGACCGCGCGAGGGCCCCCGGGGAGGCCGCGGGGAGGCCCCGGCCGCGTGGCCGGAGGCGGACCGGCCCGGGCGCTGATAGGCTGGTATCCCGTGGACCGGTGGTCTGCCTGTGCGAATCAGGAGCCCCGAAACCGCAGCTTCGGCGCCCCCTGAGACCCTCCGGTTCGATGGTGGCCGGCGCCGGACGCACCTCACCTCGCGACCC
The DNA here is from genome assembly GCF_042722885.1 of Streptomyces sp. NPDC058401. Classification (NCBI taxonomy): domain Bacteria; kingdom Bacillati; phylum Actinomycetota; class Actinomycetes; order Kitasatosporales; family Streptomycetaceae; genus Streptomyces; species Streptomyces sp. NPDC058401. Next base: position 18,280 of record NZ_JBHXKA010000121.1, on the reverse strand, counting down.
ACGGGAGCCCCCTCTTGGCGAAGCCGCCCGCTGCTTTTCGGAACAGCACAGCCATGACGACCAAGCACATCTTCGTCACCGGGGGTGTCGCTTCCTCCCTCGGCAAGGGCCTGACCGCCTCCAGCCTGGGTGCGCTGCTGAAGGCGCGCGGTCTTCGGGTCACGATGCAGAAGCTCGACCCGTACCTCAACGTCGACCCCGGCACGATGAACCCGTTCCAGCACGGCGAGGTGTTCGTCACCAACGACGGCGCCGAGACCGACCTGGACATCGGTCACTACGAGCGCTTCCTCGACGTCGACCTCGACGGCTCGGCCAACGTCACCACCGGCCAGGTCTACTCGCAGGTCATCGCCAAGGAGCGGCGCGGCGAGTACCTCGGTGACACCGTGCAGGTCATCCCGCACATCACCAACGAGATCAAGCACCGCATCCGCCGCATGGCGACCGACGACGTCGACGTAGTCATCACCGAGGTCGGCGGCACCGTCGGCGACATCGAGTCGCTGCCGTTCCTGGAGACCGTCCGCCAGGTCCGCCACGAGGTCGGCCGCGACAACGTCTTCGTCGTGCACATCTCGCTGCTGCCCTACATCGGCCCCTCCGGCGAGCTGAAGACCAAGCCGACCCAGCACTCCGTCGCGGCGCTGCGCAACATCGGCATCCAGCCCGACGCCATCGTGCTGCGCGCCGACCGCGAGGTCCCGACCTCCATCAAGCGCAAGATCTCGCTGATGTGCGACGTCGACGAGGCCGCCGTGGTCGCCGCGATCGACGCCAAGTCGATCTACGACATCCCCAAGGTGCTGCACACCGAGGGCCTCGACGCGTACGTCGTGCGCAAGCTCGACCTGCCGTTCCGCGACGTGGACTGGACGGTCTGGGAAGACCTGCTGGACCGCGTCCACAACCCCGACCACGAGGTCAAGGTCGCGCTCGTCGGCAAGTACATCGACCTGCCCGACGCCTACCTGTCGGTGACCGAGGCGCTGCGCGCCGGCGGTTTCGCCAACAAGGCCCGCGTCGAGATCAAGTGGGTCACCTCGGACGACTGCAAGACCCCGGCGGGCGCCGCCGAGGTGCTCGGCGACGTGGACGCGATCTGCGTGCCCGGCGGCTTCGGCGACCGCGGCGTCAACGGCAAGGTCGGCGCGATCACCTACGCCCGCGAGAACAAGATCCCGCTGCTCGGCCTGTGCCTGGGCCTGCAGTGCGTGGTCATCGAGGCCGCGCGCAACCTGGCGGGCATCGAGGACGCGAACTCCACCGAGTTCGACGCCTCCACCCCGAACCCGGTGATCTCCACGATGGAGGAGCAGCTGGCCTTCGTCGAGGGCGCGGGCGACCTGGGCGGCACCATGCGCCTGGGCATGTACCCGGCGAAGCTCGCCGAGGGCTCCATCGTGCGCGAGGTCTACGGCGACCAGGCGTACGTGGACGAGCGCCACCGCCACCGCTACGAGGTCAACAACGCCTACCGCGGCGAGCTGGAGAAGAAGGCCGGTCTGGTCTTCTCCGGCACTTCCCCGGACAACAAGCTCGTCGAGTACGTCGAGTACCCGCGCGAGGTCCACCCCTACCTGGTGGCCACCCAGGCCCACCCGGAGCTGCGCTCGCGCCCGACGCGCCCGCACCCGCTGTTCGCGGGTCTGGTCAAGGCGGCCGTGGAGCGGCAGCAGGCCGCGGCCGCGAAGTAGTCGTACGGCACATAACGTAGGCAGCCGGGGTACGGAGATCCGTACCCCGGCTGTCGCGCGTTGTGGAGGGCTTCGGGGCATGTCGGGCATGGAGATCAAGGAGATCGAGGACACGTCGGAGTCCTGGGAGACGGTGTCGACCCAGCGGCCCTTCCAGGGCGCGAAGACGGCGGTGGCCTCCGACGAGGTGCGGATGCCGGACGGGTCCGTGGCCCGCCGCGACTACCAGGTTCACCCCGGGTCGGTGTGCGTGCTGGCCCTGGACGACGCGGGACGGGTGCTGGTGCTGAGCCAGTACCGCCACCCGGTGCGGCGGCGGCTGTGGGAGCTCCCGGCGGGGCTCCTGGACGTCGTGGGGGAGAACCCGCTGCACGGGGCGCAGCGCGAGCTGTACGAGGAGGCGCACGTCAAGGCCGAGGACTGGCGGGTGCTGGCCGACTTCTACGCGTCCCCCGGCGGCTCCGACGAGGCCACCCGGATCTTCCTCGCGCGGGGGGTCTCCGAGGCGGACGGCGAGCGCTATTCGGAGTCCGGGTCGGAGGAGGCGGACATGGAGGTGGCGTGGGTGCCGCTGGCTTCGCTGGTGCGGGGTGTTCTGGCGGGCTCGCTGGGCAACCCCGGGCTCGTCACGGGAGCCCTGGCCCTCACGGCGGCCCTCGCCACCGACCCGGCCCTCGCCTCCCTCCGGCCGGCGGACGCCCCCTGGCAGGCCCGGCCGTACGAGGCGTAGCCCTGGCGGGGCCGTGCCCGGCTGCGCGCATCCCGCTGCGCGGGGCGGAGTCCCCCACCCGCCCTTCGCCCGTTCCCCGGGCTGCGCCCGGACCCTTGCCGTGTGCGGCGCCGTTGCCGGGGACCAGTCCCCGGACCCCTGCTCCTCAAACGCCGGAGGGGCTGGGCGGCGCCGCGGTGCGAGGGGTGCGTGAAGTAGGAGGTAAATGTGCCCATCCGCTGATCCGATCGGGCGATTTGTCCGCCGCGCTCCACCCTGTCCGTCGCTCTGCGTGAACTACGCTCGCAATCCGAAGGCAGCGAGAGGAGCGGATCCGTGACGGATTTCGTCGGGCGGCGGCGTGAGCTCAAGGAGCTCCGCGAGGACATCGCGCGAACCGGGCTCGACACCCTCTCCGGCCGGAAGGCCAAGTCCCCGCGGGCGCGGGTGCTCCTCGTCGCCGGGCGCCCCGGCTCCGGCCGGACCGCCCTCGCCGAGGCGCTGGTGCGCGAGATCGCCGAGGACTATCCCGACGGGGTGCTGAAGGTCCGGCTCACCGCCCCCACGGGCGAGGGCGTGGCCACGGAGCGTGCGGTCCGCACCCTCCTGGAGGGGCTCGGGCAGCCGACCCCGCCCGGGGCCGGCGAGGACGACCTCAGCTCCGCCCTGCGCACGGCCCTGGCGGGCCGCCGCATGGTGCTGCTCGTCGACGACGCCTCCGATCCGCACCAGGTCGACGCCCTGCTGCCGGACACCCCCGAGTGCCTGGTGGTCGTCACGGCGGAGGGCCCCCTGACCGGGATTCCGGATGTCCGCCCCTGCACCCTCGGCGGCCTCGACACCCCCTCGGCCGTCCGCATGCTCGTCCAGCGCATCGGAGACATCCGCGTGGCCAACGACCCGCGCGCGGCCGAATCCCTCGCCGAGGAGTGCGGCGGCCAGCCCGCCGCGCTCGCCCTCGCGGGCGGCTGGCTCGCCGCCCGCCCCAAGGCCTCCGTGGCCGACGTGGGCAAGCAGCTGCACGATATGCCCGCCGGTGTAGGCGGTCCGCTCGCCAAGGCCTTCAGGCTCGTCTACGAATCCCTCCCGCAGCCCGCCCAGCGGACCCTGCGGCTGCTTCCGCTTGCTCCGGCGGGGCTCGTCGACTCCCACGTCGCCTCCGCGCTGGCCGGGTGCTCCGTGGCCGCCGCGCAGGCGACCCTGGAGGACTTCGCCGCGCTGGGCCTGCTCCGGTCCGCACACGACGGGCTGTACCTGCTGCCCGGCTGCCTCGCGCCGCTGCTCCAGGCCCTGCTGGAGGCCAAGGAGCGGCCCGCGGAGGTCCAGCTCGCGCGGGCCAGGATGCTGGAGCGCACCGTACGGCTGCTGCTCTCCTGCCGGGCCATGGCGGAGCCGGACGAGGACGGGGGCGACGGGCCCGGCGGGGCCGTCGGGGCGCCGGAGAAGCTCGACGGGGTGCCGCGCGCGCTGCGCTTCGCCGACCGGCGGGCGGCGGAGACCTGGCTGGACACCCGGCTGCCCGCCCTGCTGGCCGCGGCTTCGCTGGCCGTGGCCGACGGGGAGCTGGACACCCTGGCGCGCAGGTTCGTAGCGGCGCTGGCGGGGGCCCTGTCGGAGCACCGCGGGACCGCCGGGGCCGCGCCGGAGCTCTACGGGCTGCACCAGCTCGTGCTGGACGTGGCCGAGCGGCGCGATCTGCACCGGGAGCAGGCCGCCGCACTGCTGAACCTGGCCGATCTGGACGCGGAGACCGGCCGGACCCGGGAGGCGCTGGACCGGTACCGGGCCGCGCTGGCCGCGGGAAAGGCGGCGAAGGACCCGTACGCGTCGGGCCGCGCGATGGAATCCGTAGGCGGCGCGCACCAGGAGCTGGGGGACTGGCACCGGGCCTCCGACTGGTTCGGCCGGGCCCTGTCCCACGCCCTCGCGCGGGGGGAGCGCGCGGACGAGGCGCGGCTGTACGGACGGCTGGGGAACGTGCACACGTACGCGGGCCGGTACGGGGACGCGCTGCGGAGCTGGCGGGCGGCCTCGGCCGGCTACCGGAAGCTCGCCGATGTCCCGGGCCAGGCAAAGGCGTTGAGCGAGATGGCGCGGATCCAGGAGTACGCGGGACGGCCCGAGGAATCGCTGCACACCTGCCGGGAGGCGGTGGAGCTCGCGCGGAAGGCCGGGGACCTGCGGCTTCAGGCCGCGCTCCAGGTGCGGCTGGCGGACACGCTGGACCGGCTCGGGGATCCCGCGGCTGCCAGGCTGCACAGGTCCGCGGCCGACAGATTGCTGGGAGATGACCCCGCAGCCTGCGAAATCCGCAGCGTTTCCGACTGAGATTATTCGTTTGCAAGGCTAGACAGCCGCTCATCCTTCATTAGACTGGCTTCACCAGGTCATCCTCTGGTGCATCCCGTTGCGCGTTCTTGTGGACGGGTTTGTATTGAAGTAGCCCGAAAAATCCCCTGAGCCAAGGACCGTGAGCCACGATGAAGGTCGGCATCCCCCGCGAGGTCAAGAACAACGAGTTCCGGGTCGCCATCACGCCTGCCGGCGTGCATGAGCTGGTCCGGGGCGGCCACCAGGTCTTCATCGAGCAGAACGCCGGTGTGGGTTCCTCGATCACGGACGCGGAGTACGTTTCGGCCGGTGCCGAGATCCTCGGCACCGCCGACGAGGTCTGGGCGACCGCCGACCTGCTGCTGAAGGTCAAGGAGCCCATCGCGGAGGAGTACCACCGCCTCCGCAAGGACCAGACCCTCTTCACCTACCTGCACCTCGCGGCCTCCCGTGAGTGCACGGACGCCCTGCTCGAGTCCGGCACCACCGCCATCGCGTACGAGACGGTCGAGACGGCGAACCGCGCCCTCCCGCTGCTCGCCCCGATGTCCGAGGTCGCGGGCCGTCTGGCCCCGCAGGTCGGCGCCTACCACCTGATGCGCTCGGTCGGCGGCCGCGGTGTGCTCCCCGGCGGCGTCCCCGGCACCCACGCCGGTGAGTGCGTGGTCATCGGCGGCGGAGTCTCCGGCTGGAACGCCGTGCAGATCGCCGTCGGCATGGGCTTCCACGTGACCCTGCTGGACCGCGACATCAACAAGCTCCGCGAGGCCGACAAGATCTTCGGCACGAAGATCAAGACGATCGTCTCCAACGCGTTCGAGCTGGAGAAGGCCGTCGTCGAGGCCGACCTCGTCATCGGCGCGGTGCTGATCCCGGGTGCGAAGGCCCCGAAGCTGGTCACCAACGAGCTCGTCGCCAAGATGAAGCCCGGAAGTGTCCTTGTCGACATTGCGATCGACCAGGGCGGCTGCTTCGAGGACTCCCGCGCGACCACCCACGCCGAGCCGACCTTCCAGGTCCACAACTCGGTCTTCTACTGCGTCGCCAACATGCCGGGTGCGGTGCCGAACACCTCCACCTACGCCCTGACCAACGCCACGCTGCCCTACATCGTGCAGCTCGCGAACCTCGGCTGGGTCGAGGCGCTGCGTCGTGACCCGGCGCTCGCGCTGGGCCTCAACACCCATGACGGCCAGGTCGTTTACCGTGAGGTCGCCGAGGCCCACGGTCTCGAGACCCTCGAGCTGAGCACGCTGCTCGGCTAAGTCGTCAACGACTGACGTCAATCTCACGTATCCGGCCGGACCTTGCTCGCGAGGTCCGGCCGGAGGCGTTCGAGGGGTAGTGCGAGAGGCCGCTCAACTCGCCTCGAACGTAACCCTTTAACCCTTTCGCACACCCGCGAAACTTCCCGGCGACAGCTCGTACGCCCTTGACAGAGTGGTGTTCGGTTGCCGACACATCGCGGCGGGTCCGGCGGATTGTGTTGCCGCTGAGTGGTGACACGCCATAGAGTCGCCAACCGTCGGCATGGTGCCACGCTGACCTATCGATAAGTGTCCTGGTCACGTCCGAGGAGGTAAGACGACTTGTGAATGAGTCGACATTTGCTCCTGGAGGTGGTCGAGCAGGAGGGCCCGCGCGGGGCCAGGGTCCTGCCGGAATCGAAGCCGTGGGATCGGTAGCGGTCCGCACCTTCGCAAACCACCAGCACATGACGACGCCCCAAAAGAGCATGGACGGCCTAGACGTGAACTCCAGGGCCGGCGACCTGAGCGGCGACAAGCCCGTGGGTTTCGCCGACTACGAACAGGTGCCCGAGGGGCATTTCTACGACCCCGACGCGGAGTACGAGCCCGACCCCGAGTACGCGGCCACTCTCGCCCCCGACGCTGCCCGTCAGCGCCGTGAGCGGATCGGCCCGACCGGAAGGCCGCTGCCGTACTTCCCGATCCCGGGACCGCTGACCGACCACGGTCCGGCGACGATCATCGCGATGTGCAACCAGAAGGGCGGCGTGGGCAAGACCACGTCGACCATCAACCTGGGTGCGGCGCTCGCGGAGTACGGGCGCCGGGTGCTGCTCGTCGACTTCGACCCGCAGGGCGCGCTGTCGGTCGGCCTCGGGGTCAACCCGATGGAACTCGACCTGACGGTCTACAACCTGCTCATGGAGCGGGGCATGTCGGCCGACGAGGTGCTGCTGAAGACGGCGGTCCCCAACATGGACCTGCTGCCGAGCAACATCGACCTGTCCGCCGCCGAAGTGCAGTTGGTCAGCGAGGTCGCACGCGAGTCGACGCTGCAGCGGGCCCTCAAGCCCCTGCTGCCCGACTACGACTACATCGTGATCGACTGTCAGCCCTCGCTCGGTCTGCTGACCGTGAACGCCCTGACGGCGGCTCACAAGGTCATCGTCCCGCTGGAGTGCGAGTTCTTCGCGCTGCGCGGGGTGGCGCTGCTGACCGAGACCATCGAGAAGGTGCAGGAGCGGCTCAATCCGGAGCTGGAGCTCGACGGCATCCTCGCCACGATGTACGACTCCCGTACGGTGCACAGCCGTGAGGTGCTGGCGCGCGTCGTCGAGGCCTTCGACGACCACGTCTACCACACGGTCATCGGCCGCACGGTGCGGTTCCCGGAGACCACGGTCGCCGGCGAGCCGATCACCACGTACGCGTCCAACTCCGTGGGTGCCGCCGCCTACCGCCAGCTGGCCAGGGAGGTGCTCGCCCGGTGTCCCGCCGAGTGAGTCTGCCCGGAGCCGACGAACTGTTCCGTACGACCGGGGGGATGGCGCTGACGTCGTCCTCGCCGTCGTCGCGGGGAGTCGAGCACGCCGCGTCGGCGGCGGAGGGCACGGCGGGGGAGGGTCGCAGCCGGGAGGCTGAGGCCGGTACGGAGCCGGGCGTCGGTCCGCAGCGGCGTCCGCAGGAAGGTTCCGGTAACGCCGTCCCCGCCCCCACCCCCGGTCGGGGCAAGGGGCAGGGCCGGGGTGCGAACCGGCGGCCCAGCGGGCGCGAACGGCACGACGAGAAGATCACGGTCTACGTCTCCGCGGAGGAGCTCATGGACCTGGAACACGCGCGGCTGGTGCTGCGCGGGGAGCACGGGCTGGCGGTCGACCGCGGTCGGATCGTGCGGGAGGCCGTCGCCGTGGTGCTGGCCGATCTGGAGTCCCGCGGTGACGCGAGCATTCTCGTGCGGCGGCTGCGGGGGCGCTGAGCCCTGCGGGGCTTGGGCGGGTTGGCGGGTCGCCGCCCCCGTGCGGTGCGGGGCCCCGCGGGCGGGGCCGGAGGCCGTTGCCGCGCCGGCGGCGCGGGGGTGGGGTTCCCCTACCCGCCCTTCGCCCGTTCCCCGGGCTCTGCCCGGACCCGGTCCTCAAACGCCGGACGGCTGGAAGACGCCGGACGGCTTGAGCTGTTCCTCGGGGTGGTGCGTGGGAGGGTTGGGGGCTGGGCCGTGGCCCGGTCAGATGTTTTCTCCGCACCACTCTGGAACGCGATGCCCTCTCCTGCCGAACCCGGTCTCCCGCCCCGCCGCTCGCTGGGCCGCGGCCCGGGTGCTTCCGTACCGGCCCCAGGGGCTCCGGCCGGGGCCGGGGCGGCTCCGCAGGGCCCAGGCGGCCCTGAGGGGCCCGGGGAGGCCGGGGCGGCTCCGGTGGCCGAGGCGGCCGTACCGGCTCCCGTAGCGGCCCCTGAGGCCCCTCGGGAGGCCGCTGCCGAAGCGGAGACCACGGCGGAGCCGGTCGGGGACGGGCGGTTCACCGTGCGGCTCGTGAACTTCGAGGGCCCCTTCGACCTGCTGCTCCAGCTGATCTCCCGGCACAAGATGGACGTCACCGAGGTCGCGCTGTCGGAGGTGACCAACGAGTTCATGGCGCACATCCGTGCCATGGGGCCTGACTGGGACCTCGACCAGACGACGGAGTTCCTCGTCGTCGCCGCCACCCTGCTCGACCTGAAGGCGGCCCGGCTGCTGCCCGTCGCCGAGGTCGAGGACGAGGCGGACCTCGCGCTGCTGGAGGCCCGGGACCTGCTCTTCGCCCGGCTGCTGCAGTACCGCGCGTACAAGCGGATCGCCGAGATCTTCCAGGACCGGGCCGAGACCGAGGGCAGGCGCTACCCGCGCACCGTCGGGCTGGAGCCCGGCCTCGCCGAGCTGCTCCCCGAGGTGGTCATCAGCATCGGCGGCGAGGGGCTGGCGAAGCTCGCGGTCAAGGCCATGCAGCCCCGGGCGAAGCCGCAGGTGTACGTGGACCACATCCACGCGCCCCTCGTGAGCGTGCGGGAGCAGGCCGGGCTGGTCGTGGCGCTGCTCAAGGCCAGGGGCGAGGCCACCTTCCAGGAGCTGACCGAGGACGCCGAGGACACCCTCACCGTCGTGGCGCGCTTCCTGGCCCTCCTGGAGCTCTACCGGGAGAAGGCGGTGGTCCTGGACCAGGAAGAGGCCCTGGAGACGCTCACGGTGCGCTGGAGCGGCGGGGACGGGGACGGCATGCCGACGGTGACGGACGAGTTCGATCAGATCGTGGAGGTCAGGGAATGAGTGACGTGGCGACCCCCGTGGCCGGGCCGGCGCTGAAGCCGGCCCTGGAGGCCGTCCTCATGGTCGTGGACGAGCCGGCGACCGAGGCGCACCTGGCCAAGGTGCTGGAGCGGACGCCCCGCGAGGTCGCGCAGGCGCTGCGCGAGCTGGCGGACGAGTACGAGGTGCAGGGCCGCGGATTCGAATTGCGGCTGGTCGCCGGGGGCTGGCGGTTCTACAGCCGGGCGGACTGCGCGCCGGCCGTGGAGGCCTTCGTCCTGGACGGCCAGCAGGCCCGTCTCACCCAGGCGGCGCTGGAGACCATGGCCGTCGTCGCGTACCGCCAGCCGGTCAGCCGGTCGCGGGTCTCGGCGGTCCGCGGAGTCAACTGCGACGGGGTCATGCGCACCCTCCTCCAGCGGGGTCTGGTGGAGGAGGCGGGGACGGAACCCGAAACAGGTGCGATCCTGTACAGGACGACGAACTACTTTCTGGAGCGGATGGGCCTGCGTGGCCTGGACGAGCTCCCGGAGCTCGCGCCCTTCCTCCCCGAGGCGGACGCGATCGAAGCCGAGACGCAAGAGGGTGTTCCGTCGTTCGATCCGGACTCTCCGGATACCGATGAAGACGACAAGACGACGGAACTTTGATGCGAAGCAGCGGCAACGGCAACGGTGGCGGCAACAGGAACAGCGGCGGCGGCGGTGGCGGCGGGCGTGGTAGCGCCCCCCGCGGCGGCTCCGGCGGCGGTGGTGGCTACCGCGGTGGCGGCTCCGGCGGCGGCAGCGGCTCGGGCGGTGGCTCCCGCGGCGGCTCCTCGGGCGGTGGCTACCAGGGTGGCTCGGGCGGTGGCTCCCGCGGCGGCTCCTCGGGCGGCGGTTACCAGGGTGGCTCGGGCGGTGGCTCCCGTGGCGGCAGCTCGGGCGGCGGTTACCAGGGTGGCTCGGGCGGCGGTTCCCGCGGTGGCTCCTCCGGTGGTGGCTACCAGGGCGGCTCCGGCGGTGGCTCCCGTGGCGGCAGCTCGGGCGGCGGCTACCAGGGTGGCGGCTCGCGCGGCGGCTCCTCCGGCGGCGGCTACCAGGGTGGCGGCTCCGCCGGTGGCTACCAGGGCGGCGGCTCCGACCGCGACCGTGAGCAGGCCCCCCGCATCCGCAACCCCCGCCCCGAGGAGCGTCGCTACGACGTGGGCCCCGAGGGCGAGCGCAACGGCCGCGGCGGTGCCAAGGCGGGCGGCGGCGGTGCCCGTGGCGCGGCCGACGGAAACCGCGGTGGCGGTGCCCGCGGCGCGGCGGCCCGTGGTGGCGCCAAGGGCGGCCCGAAGGTCTCCCGTACCCCCGGCATCGGTGGCGCCGGCGGTCCCCGCATCGGCCCCGGCTCCCGCAGCGGCCAGTCCAAGCCGCGCGAGCTGGAGGCGCGGATCGAGGAGCGCGTGCGCGACCGGTACGCCGACAAGCCCGTGATCAAGACCCCGAAGACCTTCCCGGGCGCCGAGGAGGAGGGTGAGCGTCTGCAGAAGGTGCTCGCCCGTGCCGGCATGGGCTCGCGCCGTGCGTGCGAGGAGCTCATCGAGCAGGCGCGCGTCGAGGTCAACGGCGAGATCGTCCTGGAGCAGGGCAAGCGCGTGAAGCCCTCGGACGAGATCAAGGTGGACGGCCTGACCGTCGCCACCCAGTCGTACCTGTTCTTCGCGCTGAACAAGCCGGCCGGCGTCGTCTCCACCATGGAGGACCCGGACGGCCGCCAGTGCCTCGGCGACTACGTCACCAACCGTGAGACGCGTCTCTTCCACGTCGGCCGGCTCGACACGGAGACCGAGGGCATCATCCTGCTCACCAACCACGGTGAGCTGGCCCACCGCCTCACGCACCCGAAGTACGGCGTGAAGAAGACCTACGTCGCCGCCATCACGGGCCCGCTGCCGCGCGACATCGGCAAGCGCCTCAAGGACGGCATCGAGCTGGAGGACGGCTACGCCCGCGCCGACCACTTCCGCGTCGTCGACCAGCTCGGCAAGAACTACCTGGTCGAGGTGACCCTCCACGAGGGCCGCAAGCACATCGTCCGCCGCATGCTGTCCGAGGCCGGCTTCCCGGTCGAGAAGCTCGTGCGGACCTCCTTCGGCCCGATCGAGCTCGGTGACCAGAAGTCCGGCTGGCTGCGCCGCCTGACCAACACCGAGGTCGGCATGCTCATGCGCGAGGTCGGTCTGTAGGACCCCGGGCCCCACCGGCCCTCCAGAACCCGCGGTGCCTTCGGGCGCCGCGGGTTTTTTGGTTGTGCCCGCCCCCGGGACCTGTTTATAGTCAACCTGACTATAAAGGGATGGGGGGCGTCATGGGATGGCAGACGAGCTGGACCGAGATCCTCGGGTTCGTCACGGGGGCCGTGTGCGTCTGGCTGGTGGCCCGGCAGCACATCGCCAACTGGCCGATCGGCATCGCCAACAACGTGTTCTTCATCGTGCTCTTCGCCCAGGCCGGCCTCTACGCCGACGCCGGGCTGCAGATCGTCTTCATCTCCCTCGCCGCGTACGGCTGGTGGTCCTGGACCCACGGCGGCGGCCCGGGCACCACCACGGCCCTGCCGGTGCGCCGCACCACGGCCGCCGAGTGGACCGTGCTGGCCGCGGCGGGAGCGGCGGGGGTGCTCGTACTGACCCTGCTGCTGAGCCGGGTCACCGACTCCACCGTCCCGTTCTGGGACGCCCTCACGACCGGGCTCTCGCTCGCGGCCACGTACGGCCAGTGCCGCAAGCTCGTCGAGTCCTGGTGGCTGTGGATCGCCGCCGACCTCGTCTACATCCCGCTGTACGCCTACAAGGGGCTCTACCTGACGTCCCTGCTCTACGCCGCCTTCCTCGCCCTGTGCGTCGCCGGACTGCTCGGCTGGCGCCGGGCGCTCCCGGCCCGCGAGGCGCCGGCGGTGACGGCGGTGACGGCGTGAAGCGCCACGGCCACGGCCTGGTCCTCGGCAAGTTCTATCCGCCGCACGCCGGTCACCACCACCTGGTGCGCACCGCCCAGGACCAGTGCGAGCGGCTGACCGTACTGGTCTGCGCCGCCTCGGTGGAGTCCGTACCGCTCGCCGACCGGGTCGCCTGGATGCGCGAGGCGCACCCGGGGGCCGAGGTGGTCGGCGCCGTGGACGACATCCCGGTCGACCTCCACGACCCGGCCGTCTGGGAGGCGCACATGGCGATCTTCCGGCGCGCGGTGGGCCGCCGGGTCGACGCCGTCTTCACCTCCGAGGCCTACGGGGCCGAGCTCGCGCGGCGGTTCGGAGCCGAGGAGGTCTGCGTGGACCCGGACCGCACCCTGTTCCCGGTGTCCGGCACGGCCGTACGGGCCGACCCCGTGCGGAACTGGGAGTTCCTGGGACCCGCCGTACGGGCGGCGCTGACCCGGCGGATCGTCGTACTGGGCGCCGAGTCCACCGGCACGACCACGCTGTCGCGGGCCCTGGCCGAGCACTGGCGCGGGCGCGGCGGGGTGTGGGCGAAAACGGGCTGGGTGGCGGAGTACGGCCGGCAGTACAGCGAGGAGCGGCTCGCGGCCGCCCGCGCGGCGGACCCGGCGGCGACCTGGGCGCAGGTGAGCTTCGCCCCGGCGGAGTTCCCGGTGATCGCACGGCGGCAGGACGCGGAGGAGGAGCGGGCGGCCCGGCTGGGATCACCGGTGCTCTTCTGCGACACCGACTCCTTCGCCACCGGCATCTGGCACGAGCGGTACACGGGCGCGCGCAGCGCGGAGGTCGAACGGATCGCCGCCACCACACGGCGGGACCTCTACCTGCTCACCGACCACGCGGACGTGCCCTTCGAGGACGACGGGCTGCGCGACGGGGAGGAGCTCCGGCCGTGGATGACCGGGCGGTTCCTGGCGGAACTGGAACGGACCGGCAAGCGCTTCCTCGTGGTCCGCGGGGACCGCGCGACGCGGCTGGCGGCGGCGGTGGCGGCCGTCGACGGACTCCTGGCGGAAGGCTGGCAGTTCGCCGATCCGCTGCCGGAACGGGTGGCGGAGCCGGTGCGGGTGGGGAAGCAGGTGCGGGTGGGGAAGTCGTCCGGGGAGCCGGTGGGGAAGCCGGCGGGGGAGCGGAGCCGATGAGTGACACCGGACCCGGGCACGGGTACGACCCGCACGCCTTCGCACCCTTCGCGGTGACCGTGGACCTCGCCGTCTTCACCGTGCGCGCAGGGACCCTGCACGTCCTGCTGATCCGGCGCGCGCAGGAACCGTACGCGGGCGCCTGGGCGCTCCCCGGCGGCTTCCTGCTGCCACGGGAGTCCGCCGAGACGGCGGCCCGGCGTGAACTCGCCGAGGAGACCGGGCTGTCGGCGCAGCTGGTCGGCGCCCTCCACCTGGACCAGCTGCGCACCTACAGCGAACCGGACCGCGACCCCCGCATGCGGGTGGTCTCGGTGGCCTTCACCGCCCTCGTCCCCGATCTGCCGGAACCGGTGGCCGGGGGCGGCGGGGACGCGGACCGCGCCCGCTGGGTACCGGTGGGGGAGGCCTCCGACCCCGCCTTCGGACTGGCCTTCGACCACGCCGAGATCCTCGCGGACGCCCGCTCCCGCGTGGGCTCGAAGCTGGAGTACAGCTGCCTCGCCACCGCCTTCTGCCCGCCCGAGTTCACCCTCGGCGAGCTCCAGGCCGTCTACGAGACCGTCTGGGACACCTCCCTGGACCGCCCCAACTTCCGCCGCAAGGTCCTGGCCACGCCCGGCTTCGTCGAGGCCGTGCCCGGAGCCGCCCGGCTCACCGGCGGCCGGGGCAAACCGGCCGCGCTCTACCGGCCCGGACCCGCGACCACCCTGCACCCGCCCCTGCTGCGCCCCTCGGAAGGACACACACGATGACGACGACGCCGACGAACCCGACGAACCAGACGAACCCGGCGCACGCGAAGCGGGCCGCGACGGGCTCCCTGATCGGACTGGCCCTGGGCGACGCCCTCGGCTTCCCGACGGAGTTCAACGACGTGCCCCGGATCCTGGCGAAGACCGGCCCGTGGCGGCAGATGGACCTGCCCCGGCCGGCGATCGTCACGGACGACACCCAGATGACCCTGGCCCTCGCCCGGGGCATACGGACCGCGGCGGACCGCGGCCGGGTCGGCCCGCTGCGCCTCGCCCGCCCGGTCCGGGAGGAGTTCGTGGACTGGTACCACTCCCCGGAGAACAACCGGGCCCCGGGCCGCACCTGCCTGAAGGCCTGCAGCCTCCTCAACCACCCCGAGCGGGACTGGCGCGACGCCAGCCAGCTCGGCTCCAAGGGCTGCGGAGCGAACATGCGGGTGGCTCCGGTCGGGCTGGTGCCCGGCTGGACGCCGGAGGAGCGGGCCGGCGCGGCCCAGCTCCAGTCGGCCCTGACGCACGGCCACCCGACGGCACTGGCCGCCTCCGACCTCACGGCGCGGGCGGTGTTCCTGCTGGCGCAGGGCACGGAGGTGACCGGCCTGGTCGGGCAGCTGCGCTCGTACGCCCTGGAGAACCGCACCCGCTACCACGAGCGCTGGCTCGGCGACCTCTGGACGCGGACGGCCAGCGACCCCTCGGCCGAATCCTTCATGGCGCGCGGCTGGGACGAGTGCCTGGAGGTCCTGGACCGCCTCGCCGCGGCCCTGCGCACCCCGTCCCCGGAGACGGACCCCTGCCTGACGACGGGCGACGGCTGGATCGCCGAGGAGGCGCTGGCCACGGCCCTGCAGTGCTTCCTGCTCTTCCCGGAGGAACCGCTCCTGGCCCTGCGCCGCGCGGCCTGCACGGCGGGCGACTCCGACTCCATCGCCTGCCTGGCCGGCGCCTTCGCCGGCGCCCACCTCGGCGCGGACGCCTGGCCCCGCGAGTGGGAGGGCCGCATCGAGTACCGCGCGGAACTCCTGTCCTTCGGCGCCCTCTGGGACGCGTGAACGATGCCGAACGCGAGGAACGCGAGGAACGCCATGAACGCGATGGATGCCGTGGACGCGGATCTGGCCGCCGTCGTCGCGGAGCAGCCGGACCCGCTGCTCTTCGCGACGGTCTCGGGCGCCCACCTGTACGGATTCCCCTCCGAGGACTCCGACGTCGACCTGCGCGGGGCGCACCTGCTGCCGGCGGCGGACCTGTTCTCGCTCCGCGACCCGGAGGAGACGCGCAGCCGGATGTGGTTCCGGGACGGCATCGAGATGGACCTGGTCACCCACGACCTGCGCAAGTTCGTCCGGCTCATGCTCAACCGCAACGGCTACGTCCTGGAGCAGCTGCTGTCCCCCCTGGTGGTGCACACGACTGCGGCGCACGAGGAGCTGGTCTCCCTGGCCCCCGGCGTCCTGACCTCGCACCACGCCCACCACTACCGGGGCTTCGCGAACACGCAGTGGCGGCTCTTCTGCAAGACGGCCGAACTCAAACCGCTGCTCTACACCTTCAGGGCGCTGCTCACGGGCATCCACCTGATGCGCTCGGCCGAGGTGCAGGCACACCTGCCGACCCTGCTCGACGAGGTGCCCGAGGCTCCGGGGTACCTGGCCGGGCTGATCGAGGCCAAGGCCGCGGCGGAGCACGGGGTGGCCTTCGGCATCGATGCGGGGCTGGTGGAACGGGACTTCGAGGCCCTGCACGAGGTCCTGGAGGCGGCCCAGGGCGCTTCGCGGCTGCCGGAGCACGCGGACGCGTTCGAAGCGCTCGACGCCTTCGTCGTACGAGGGCGGGCGGGCTAGCCGGTCGCCGACGCCCGGCGGGCGCGGTGGAGGAACTCCTCCACGCGGGGGAGGTCCGGGGCCTCGGGGAGGGGGGTCGTCGCGAGGGCGGCTTCGGATTCCTCGGTCAGCAGGGTCATCCAGGCGTCGACCTCCTCCCAGGTGAGTTCGCCGCGGCGGACCGCGAGGAGGCGGTCGCGGTAGGGGGTCGCGTCGATCACCAGGCGGCCCGTGCGCAGCAGGTCGCGGCAGGACAGGAGCAGGCGCAGCAGGTGCATGGCGTGCTTCCAGCGCGGGGCGCCGTGGTTGCGGAGGTCGCCGAGGAGTTTGCCGCGCTGGGAGACGGCGTACCTGCTGAAGGTGGTGTGGGCCCGGCGGGAGAGGAACGCGCCGCGGAGCGAGAGCAGTTCCTCGCCGACCGGGGTGAGGTCCTCCACGAGGGGGGAGTGGAGGACCTCCAGGATGTTCGGGTTGGCGCGCAGCGCGAGTTCGCAGAAGCGCTCCAGCTCCCACGAGAACTCCTCGTCCCGGGGCCCCTCCACGTGCGTCGGCGGCTTCTCGAAGCGCCAGAACAGCGGCGTCGGGGCGAGGTAGACACCGCGCCGGTCGGTGTCGCTCGCCTCCGTCGCCAGGCCGAACGCCCTCGAACCGATCACGCAGGAGTAGACCGTGTGGTCCCTGACCAGGGTGAGTTCGAGCGGCTCGGGGGTCGGGTCGTCCCCGGTGTCCCCGGTGTCTGCGGTGGCCTCGTTCATTCGGCGAGGCTAGTGCCGGGGCCCGCGGCTAGGCGAGCGAGATTTCGCCCGCAGGGGAGACGGTGATCTTCTTCTCCGCCAGCGGCTTGGTGGCCGGGCCCTTGGCCACCGCGCCGTCCGTGTCGTTGAACTTGCTTCCGTGGCACGGGCAGTCGATGGTGCCGTCCGCCACCTTGTTCACCAGGCAGCCCGAGTGCGTGCACACCGCCGTGAAGCAGCGGAAGGAGCCCGCCGTCGGCTGCGTGACGACCAGCTTCTCGTCCTTGAGGACCGTGCCGCCGCCGACCGGCACCTCCGAGGACTTGACCAGGGCCTTGGCGTTACCGGCCGGAGCCGAGGACGAGGCGGACGCGGAGTTCTGCGCGGTGGGGGCGCTGCCGCCCTCGGACGAGGGCTTCGTCTCGTCGCCGCTGCCGCAGGCGGTCAGCACGCCGCCGGCCAGGACGCTCGCGCCGGCCGCCAGTACCGTGCGCCGGGCGGCGCGGGTGGGGTCGCTCATGACTTCTCCTCGGGTGATCGCCGGGATGGCGAGAGGCATCCTGGCGCGTGACGGGCCTCAGCAACACCCCGCCACGCCTTGACTCAGCCCTCCGGGGGCCACGGAACGAGTTCCGCCGGCCCGCCGGGGGCACGTACCACCTCCCACACGCGCACCACGGCCTCCCGGTTCAGGGGTCCGTGGACGTGCGGGTAGCGCAGGCCCGCTTCACCCTCCCGGCGGACCTCCGGGGCGAGGCCGCGCTCGTCGAGCTCCACGGCGAGCAGGGTGCCCGGTACGGCCGCGTAGTGCGCGGCCGCGATCGCGAGCACCGTCTCCGGATCCGCCGAACAGTGCACGAACCCCTCGGAGTCGAGGGAGGGCGGGGCGTACGGGCGTGCCGGATCGGCGGTCCAGTCGGCGAGCGGTACGAGGTGGAAGATCATGCCGCCCGTTCTACCGCAGTCCGTGCACGGCTCTGCGCCAAGTGGCAGACGTGTCCGAGTTGGGTGACATTGTCCGTATCTCGAAGCCGGGTGCGCCGATTTCCGCGCGCCCGGTCCCTCTTCGAAAGGCATCACCATGGCGGGCAACGACCTCGGCTCTCTTCTCGGCGGCCTTCTCGGCGGCGGCAGCGGCGGACAGGGCGGCGGTGGCGGCGGCAACATCCTCGGCTCCCTCCTCGGCGCCCTCATGGGCGGCGGCGGTGCGGGCGGCGCCCAGGCGGCCGGAGCCGCGCCCGGCGCCGGCGCGGGCGCCGCGAACAACCCGCTCGGCGGGCTGCTGGACATGCTGAAGAAGTCGGGCCTGATGGACCAGGCCCAGTCCTGGGTCGGCACCGGCGAGAACCAGCCGGTCAGCGGTGCGCAGATCGCCGAGGCCCTCCCGAACGAGACCCTGGCCAAGGTCGCCCAGGAGGCGGGCGTCTCCACGGAGGACGCCGCGCACCAGATCGCGCAGGCCCTGCCGCAGGCAGTCGACAAGCTGACCCCCGAGGGCTCGGTCCCGAGCGGCTCGCTGGAGGACATCATCAAGCAGCAGAACCTCTGAGCGGGCCCCCGAGCTCCCGAGGGCCCGGCGTCCCGTCCCAGCGGACGGG